>CAVDDP010000376.1:0-2004 GCA_963607695.1 Hallerella sp. | reverse complement strand
GCGCCATCCCCTTCCCCCTGATCAGCAAAGCAAACGGGAAGGCCGCTATCGCGGCGCACCAACAAATAATCACGCAGGCTTTGGCGGCTCTCGTCCAAAAGAGGGCGGCAAATGCACCCGTTGCGATACACCATAGAACGAAACCCGCCGGGGCCGGTGCCCACAATGGAACGCATGTAGAAGGTTTCCACGCGGTCATCCTGCGTGTGTGCCGTAAAAATACGCCCCTCATCTGCAGAAACGCCTGCGTGTGCACACAGGCTTTCCAACGCATCGGCGGCAAGAGCATAGCGTTCACGGCGCGCAATGGCTTCGGTGTTGCCATTTTCCTCCTGCACCAGCTGCGCCACGTTAACCTGCGCCGCAAACAGCGGAATATCAAGCAGCTGAGCCAGCCGCTGCACAAAAGCGGCGTCGGCATCGGAGGCGGCCCCGCGCAGCATATGATTCACGTGAAGCATAGCAACAGGCCCTATGACCTGCTGCTTTTGCAACTCATGCGCCACATAGGCAAGCGCCGTTGAATCGGACCCACCCGAAACCATCAAAAGAACGGGGGTGCCAGCCGTGGCAAGCCCCCGCTCTTCAATGGTATGTTTTACTCTCTCAATAATGTTCATTTACGTAACTCTCATAAGCTGCAACCAGCGCCTTTTTCAGCCCCATGAGCTAAACCCAGTCAAACTAACATGCTGCAGCTCTTTGCTTCATAATGCCTGATAAGGCGTAGTGTTACAGGTGCAAACTAGAACGTGTGAACTTCCTCGGGCGCCGTAAAGCTGCAAAAACGAGCCGTTGCATCCTTCAGATAAAACACCACGCAATTGCCATCGCCCGGCGTATAATTCGCCCGCAAGCTGGGGTATTCGCTAAGCACTGCCTCGCTTGCTTCATCTCTCTCATCAATAACGGCGGTTGCATTAATGCGAAGCCATGCACCTGCTTCAGCATCCCACCCGCAAATGTTGATTTTCGGATTCGCTTCAATTTGCTTGAAAACAGCCTTTGACTTGCCCGTTTGAATGTAGAGCTTGTCCTCAAATTTGGCGATGGTGCCAAAGGGGCGCGATTCAGGCTGGTCGCCGTTGCATGTTGCCAAAAAATACGTGGGGTTCTTCTTTAAAAATTCCAGAACTTTGTCCATGAGCTCATCCTTTCCTCAAAGTTTTTACGCATGAATCTACGTGTGCTTACTATATCACCGCAAAACTCTACCACTCAATGTCTTCGTACACAAAGCCTTTTTGCGCAAGCCGCTCAAAAAGCTCTTGCGGCGTAATTGCCGGCACGTTGGAAGCCTTAAAATCTTTAACATTGCGCGTAATAATATAGTCGGCGTTTATTTTTTCAGCGCAGGTAGCAACCAGACAATCTTCAAAGTCAGACCAACGTCTTGACAAAGCACGCTTCGCATCATCAGGCAAAACTCCAACCAGCTGCAAAAACGCCAGGTTATTTTCAATAAGGTCTTGCGCCTGTGCGCTGCCAAAATCCTTCTTCAAAAGATAATAAATATCAGTAAGCATGTTCACACTTATAAACGTGTTGGCCTCGCCGATAATACCCAGCAAGCACACCTTGCGCGAAAGCTCATAAAACGGCTGGCGGCGCCCAATATGATCCAGAATAATGTTATTATCAAGCATTAAATCCATAGCGCTCCTCCAAACGAGCCTCCCGAACCTGGTCATCGGTCATTTCCAAAGGTGCCTTAGTGTGGCACTCATCAAAAAGCGCAACCCGCTTGCGAATTTCCGCCTTGCTGGGCTTTTCGCGCTTATCAAAGGGAAGTGCTTCATGCTTTATCGCATACTCAAACAGTTCACGCACCGCCTTAGACGGCGTGTATCCACAACGTTGCATAGCCAAACTACCCTGCTTCTTTGTTGTTTCATCAAGACGCACCGTTAGGATTGCTTCCATGCTTGCCTCCTTTTTGTATGACATGTCATACATTTTACTAAAAACGGGTAAGGAGCGCAAGGGAAAGGGGAAGATTGGGAG
>CAVDDP010000375.1:0-2009 GCA_963607695.1 Hallerella sp. | reverse complement strand
TCCAGTAGGGGCGCCCCGCCCGGCGGCGCAGCGGCGCGACGGGCGCCCAGCGCCAGCAGGGGCGCTCCGCCCAGCACCCGCCGGGCGCCTTCCCCTTCCCCTTACTCGTTTTTCATACCACTCTCACAGCGTTGGCAGAGGTCACCTCGGCAGGCAGCGGAGCAGCGGGCGCGCCCTCAATGCTTTTGGCAAACTCGCGGTCGGTGCCGGAAGTGCGCACGGGCGGGTTAATAGCAAACGGCACGGCAGGCGTGAACAGGCTTACCACCGGCACAATCACCAACGAGGCAAGCATGGCAAACGCGCCGCAGTTCAGGCTGTTGGCAAGCGCCCACTCAATAACGGGAATGCCCGCAACCGTACTTTGCAGCGCGGGGGTTAGCCCGGCAAGATCTGCCGCCATGGTGCCCACGGTAAGTACCACGGCAAAAATGAAGCTTGTCCAAACGGCGGCCTTCGACACCTTCCCGCTGAACAGCCCCCACAGGTACGGGCCAATGAATGCGCCGGAAAGCGCACCCCAGGAAATGCCCATGAGCTGGGCAATCCAGGTAATGGTGGAGTGGTATTGCACCAGCGCAATGGCGGCCGAGATAGCAATGAACACCACAATGAACGCGCGCATGTACCTAATGCGTTTCTTTTCCGTCATGGTTTTTACGATGTTGCCTTCAATCAGGTCAAGCGTAAGGGTGGACGAGCTGTTCAAAACCAGTCCCGCCAGCGTAGACATAGAGGCGGAAAGAACCAGAACAATAACCAGGCCTAACAGCACTTCGGGCAGGTTTGACAACATGGTGGGAACAATGGAGTCGTACACGGGCGTGCCGGCTTCCGTGTAGGAAATTTCCCCTGCGTACAGGCGCCCAAAGCCGCCCATGAAGTAGCACCCGCCGGAAACCACAATGGCAAAAAGCGTGGAAATAATGGCACCCTGTTTAATGGCGGGGCCGTCTTTGATGGCGTAGAACTTCTGCACCATTTGCGGCAGGCCCCAGGTGCCAAGCGAGGTCAGAATGACCACGCCCAGCAGGTTTGCGGGGTCGGGGCCAAACATGCTGGTGAATACGCCCTGGAAACCGCTGCCGCTTCCATCGCTTATCTGTGACAACGATGTCATTGCTTCCATAATGCCGCCGTTAGCGTTCAGCACGGCAAAAATAACTGCCACAATGCCAATAAGCATCACAATGCCCTGCAGAAAGTCGTTCACCACTGTTGCCATGTAGCCGCCCACCACAACGTAAATGCAGGTGATGGCTGCCATGGCAATAACGCACGCCTCGTACGGCAGGCCAAACGCCATGCCAAACAAGCGCGAAAGCCCGTTGTAAACCGAGGCAGTGTAGGGAATCAGAAACACAAAAATAATGGCAGCCGCCGCAATGCGCAGCGCCTTTGAGTTGTAGCGTTTGCCAAAAAACTCCGGCATGGTGGTGGCGCCAATGCGGTGCGTAATCTCACGCGTGCGCGGGCCCAACACCCACCACGCCATAAGCGAGCCAATAATGGCATTTCCCAGGCCTGCCCAAAACGCGGCAAGGCCGTATTTCCAGCCGAATTGCCCAGCGTAGCCCACAAATACCACGGCGCTAAAGTAGCTGGTGCCAAATGCAAAAGCGCTCATCCATGCGCCCACATTGCGGCCGCCCAGCACAAAGCCATCCACGCCGTTGGCGTACTTGCGGCAGTAAATACCCACGCCAATGGCAACGCCAAAAAAGATAACAACTAAACAAATTTTCGCAATCATCACGATTCCTTTCACGGGGATAATGCTTTGTTGGTTCATGTTGCAGCAGGGGAAGCTGTTGGTTTCGCAGCGTTGTCGCTAGCGCCAGCGAGCTGGGTGCCAGGTGCCGCCGCTGGGTGCCGCCGGCGCGATGCGCTGGGTGCCGGCGAGCGCCAGAGCAGGTGCTGCCGCCGGGTGCTGCCGCGCTGGGTACTGCCGCGCTGGGTGCCGGCAAGCGCCAGAGCAGGTGCGGCGCTGAACACTTCCCCTGCTTTAT
>CAVDDP010000374.1:0-2013 GCA_963607695.1 Hallerella sp. | reverse complement strand
ATTCGCCCGATGAGCGACTGAGCAGCCTTTGGGCTGTGAAGGAAGCGAAAGCGAATATGCCCGTGCAGCTGCCGCGCAGCGTTAAGCTATTCCGCCGTTTGGCAAAACGGCGGAATAATATGCTTGTTTTTTTCGTACGTATGCGCAGCCCCTGCTTACGCGCACGCGAAAACTGATACCATAACTCGCGAAACACAAGGCGGCACGGCGCGCCCTTGCAGTGCATGCTTGCAGCACGGCGATACGCAAGGCCCTCGCAATGCGCCCTGCGCGCGGCGCTCACAGTGCGCAAGGCACTCACGGCACAAAAGGTAGCGCCGCAAACGCACAAAGAACAGCGCATTACAAAGCGCAAGCGCAACGAAGGAGAAACTCATGGCGAACAAACAACTCACGAAAGACCCACAGAGCACCTGCATTCTGGTAACGGGCGGCGCCGGCTACATTGGAAGCCATACGTGCGTTGAGCTTTTGACCTTGGGATACAACGTTGTGGTGGTGGATGACTTAAGCAACTCAAGCCAGGTGGCCATTGACCGCGTGCGTACCATTACGGGTTGTGGCGCCCAGCAGTTGCAGTTCTACCAGGCAAGTATTTTGGACCGCGCGGCACTTGAGAGTATTTTTGCCGAAAACGATATAGACGCCATCATTCACTTTGCCGGCTTTAAAGCGGTGGGCGAAAGCGTTGCTAAGCCCCTTGAATATTACTGGAACAACATTGCCGGTACGCTGGTGCTTTGCGACGTTGCGCGCGCACATGGCGTGAAAAACATCATCTTTAGCTCAAGTGCTACCGTGTATGGCGAGCCCGAATTTGTACCCATTACGGAAAGCTGCCCCAAACACCAGGCAACAAACCCCTATGGGCAAACAAAAAGCATGCTCGAGCAAATTCTGACCGACCTGTATGTGGGCGACAACGAATGGAACGTGGTGCTTTTGCGTTACTTCAACCCCATTGGTGCTCATGAGAGCGGCTTAATTGGCGAAGACCCCAAAGGTATCCCCAACAATTTGGTGCCCTATGTTGCCCAAGTTGCCGTGGGCAAGCTTGAGCGCGTGGGCGTGTTTGGCAACGACTACCCCACCCCCGACGGCACGGGCGTGCGCGACTACATTCACGTGGTTGACCTGGCGCGCGGCCACGTGGCGGCGCTTTCGTGGATGGCAGGAAAAATTGGCACCGGCAAAGCCATTGGCCTGGGCTCCATTGAAGGCACACCAGCAGAAGACGGAAGCCGCCGTGGCGTGGGCATATTCAACCTGGGCACGGGGCGCGGCTCAAGCGTACTGGATATTATCCACGCGTATGAGAAGGCGTGCGGCAAAACACTTCCGTATGAGATTATGCCACGTCGCGAGGGCGATATTGCCACCTGCTATGCGGCATGCGATAAAGCGCGCGAAGAGCTGGGCTGGGTTGCCGAATATGACCTGGATCGCATGTGTGCCGACAGCTGGCGCTGGCAAAGCACCAATCCCAACGGATATCGCGAAGCGTAGCGGGAGCCAACCCCCCCTACGCGCGGCACCTAGCACAAGTACCTGCAAATATTCCGCCACGTAAAGATTTTCATTACAGCAGCGCGAAAAATGTGGTATGGTGCCCGCATGAAAAATTTTGCTTCACATATTGCACCCGTTTTCTCCAGCGAATCTGCCGCTGCCGTTGCGCGCGCCCGCTGGGCAGAGCAATGTTGTGAAGCCGTAGCCGCGCCTAAATCTGCGGCTGCTCAATCAAGCGAATCCTATTTGTATAATCGATATTAATAGCACGCGGGTTTTTCCGGTGCTATTTTTTATGCCCCATTCCCGTGTGCATTGTCTCTTTGTAATGTTGGCGCACCACTTGTTGCGCCTTTGACCTGCTTATATGCTTTGCATAAAGCAGGGGAAGTGTTCAGCGCCGCACCTGCTCTGGCGCTTGCCGGCACCCGGCGCGGCAGTACCCGGCGCGGCAGCACCTGGCACCCGGCGCCGCACCTGCTCTGGCGCGCGGCGGCAGTACCC
>CAVDDP010000373.1:0-2015 GCA_963607695.1 Hallerella sp. | reverse complement strand
CGCCTTCGCTTTTGCGTTCATGTGTGGATGCCAACAACTTCCCCTGATTTTTATTGACTTGAACTTGCAACATTTGTAATATGTACAGGTTCGCTTTCAAAAGCCCCGTAAAGCAGGGTAACCCGGAGCGCAGCTAAAAGGAGTCCAGGCCTGATAGCAGCGTAGGGCGGCGTAGGAAACCGCTTTCCGTAATACTTGCACTTTTGAAGACAAACATTTTTATCTGTAGCTTCAACAGGTAAAACAATATCAGTGGAGGATTAAAGTGAAAACGTATCAGGCAAAGCCGCTTGAAGTTGAGCGCGAATGGCTGGTTATCGATGCCCAAGATCAGGTTCTTGGTCGTGTGGCAACCAAGGCAGCCCAGCTTCTTAAAGGTAAACACAAGCCCCAATACACCCCGCATGTTGATACGGGTGACTTCGTTATCATTATCAACGCCGACAAAATCAAGGTTACGGGAACCAAAGCTTCTTCTAAGGAATACTACCGTCACAGCGGGTATCCCGGCGGTCTGAAGTGTGAAACATTCACCGAGGGCATGCAAAAGCATCCTGAGCGCGTGATTGAGCACGCCGTGTATGGCATGCTTCCCAAGAACACGCTTGGTCGTGCAATGGGCAGGAAGTTAAAGGTTTACACTGGTTCTGAGCATCCTCATGCAGCCCAGAATCCTCGTAAGATTGAGTTGGAGGGTTAATCATGGCAGGTGAAGCTTTGTATTACGGCACCGGCCGTCGTAAGAATGCGGTAGCTCGCGTTCGCTTGGTTCCGGGCACCGGTAAGGTTACCGTTAATGGTCGCGAGGGCAAAGAGTACTTCGGTCGTGAAGCACTTTTGAACATGGCTCTGGCTCCGTTCAAGGTTACCGACACCGTGGATCATTTTGATGTTGTTGCCCGCATTAACGGTGGTGGCGTTTCTGGTCAAGCGGGTGCTTTGCGTCATGGCATTGCACGCGCACTGCTTGAGGCTGGCGAATATCGCGCCGAGCTGAAGAAGGCTGGATTCCTTACGCGCGACGCTCGTGTGGTTGAGCGCAAGAAGTACGGTCTGAAGAAAGCTCGTAAGCGTCCTCAGTTCTCTAAGCGTTAATTTGTTACTGAATTTTGTGGCAGCAAAAAAGCCCTGCTCTTTGAGTGTTTTGCTCTTGGCGCGGGGCTTTTTCGTTTGTTAGGGTATACTATCAAAAAACAAGATGCGAAAATGCCTTAAGACAAAGCGAAAAAGGCGAAAAACGGGCGAAAGAAAAGGATGTTTCCCATGAATAAAGTTGCAGAAATTTACGGCACCATGGTTTATGACCAGCGCGCTATGGAAAAAACGCTTTCGCCCGATGTGTATGAGGCAATAAGCAAAACTATTCACCAGGGTGTGGCTCTTAATTTAGATGTTGCCAATGCGGTTGCGCAAGCCATGAAGGAATGGGCAATGGAGCGTGGTGCTACCCACTATACGCACTGGTTCCAGCCGCTCTCGGGCACTACTTCTGAAAAGCACGATGCATTTCTAGACCCGCAAGACGATGGTTCGGCCATTGCTAAGTTTTCAGGAAAAGACCTGATACAGGGCGAGCCCGATGCCTCAAGTTTTCCCAATGGAGGCTTGCGTGCTACGTTTGAAGCGCGCGGCTACACCGCATGGGATCCCACCAGTTATGCCTTTATTAAAGACGAAGTGCTGTGCATTCCCACCGCATTTTGCAGCTATACCGGCGAGGCGCTTGACAAAAAAACGCCGCTTTTGCGTTCCATGCGTGCCATAGAAGAACAAGCACGCCGGGCTTTGGATGTGTTGGGTGAAAACACCGGCGAGCGCATTACCGTTACGGTGGGTGCCGAGCAAGAGTTTTTCCTTATTCCGGAAAAGGATTATGCTGCGCGCGAAGATTTAGTGATGACCGGCCGCACGCTTTTCGGGAGCGCCCCGTGTAAAGGGCAAGAGCTTGAAGAGCACTATTTTGGCTCTATTCGGCCTACCGTTAATGAGTTTATGAAAGAGCTTGACGATGAGCT
>CAVDDP010000372.1:0-2020 GCA_963607695.1 Hallerella sp. | reverse complement strand
TTTTTGCGCTATAAGCGTGTTTTACCGCGAAATGTAGGAGGAAATTCAAGAAATTTTGATTTCCTCCTACATTTTTTAAATATGAAAAAAATAAAATAGGAGGAATTTCAAAAATTTGCGATTTCCTCCTACAAATAATGCAAAATTGCATTGCTTTTGACCTCTTTTTTAGCTATTCATCCATAAAAACCGATATTTTTAGTCAAAAATGTAGGAGGAAAATACGAAAAACGCGTTTTCCTCCTATTTTGCTGAAAATTGAGTCAATGAAAATAGGAGGAAAATAAAAAAATTGAATTTTCCTCCTATTTTTCTTTATATAAGTGTGCTTTGCAGCGAAAATCGAACATAGAACCATGAGCGAATACCCTTCGCCACCTTGCCTCATGACTGGCTTACTAGTGCGAAGTGTGCAGGCAGAGGGTTGAGGCGATTCTGCCTGCACACTTCACGCGCAACCCTTTGCCACCTTACCCTCTGCTTACATTCGGGGGAGTTTTTTCAGGAGCGCCCAGGCGCGTTGTTTGTCGTTAGGGGTAGACAGCATGCTCTCGAACGAGGAAAACGTTACGGCATTGCGCCCCAGAATGCGGGTGAACATATTAGGCGCAAGGGCAAAGCGTTTTGCGCTGCTGTTTTCTTTTCCTTTGAAAATAACGTCCTGTGCAATGCGATATGCCTGTTCAAGGGCGCGCATGGCAGCGCTATCTGCAGCAACAAGCGCCAGCGGATCTATTCCTTCTATCAGCGAAAAAAGTTGCTTGGGGGCAAGCGTTTCCCCGTTGGATTCAAGCGCAATAAAAAAACATGCGTTTTGCCCATAGCCAAGTGCTGCGGCAGAATTCGAGAGCGCCTTTATTGCTTCTGCGCCAAGGCGGGCTTGCGCAACTACGCAAAAAAGAAGAGCGTCGGCTGCTTCGCCCTTAGGTATACTTTCTCCTGGCAAAGAAGCCGTGTACAGGTGGTTTGCGAAAGTGGCCAGCACGGTTTCACGTGCAACAGAAAACATATTACTTTTTGCGGAAGAATTCACACCGACTCCCCAATACTTTTGGTGTATAACTTTTGTATGGGTAATAATAGCACCACAAAAAAGCGCCCGTGAATGCGGCGCTGCGAAAAAGAAAAGAGGGTCATTGTATGTGCACAAACGGAGTAAATGTAGACCAATTTGACCAGATGATTGAACAAATTTGCGACCATATTAAACTTGAGCGCCGCTGGACGCACAAGCTAGCTCATAAGGCGGAAGATGCCGGGTTTGGGCGCTCGCATGAAAAAATGCATGAAGCGCAGGCGCTGTTGGATGAAGCGCTTGCCTTGTTAGATGAAGCAAAAGACCTGCTAGAAGAAGACGCAGAAGACGCAAGCGGCGTGAAAGTGAGCTTGGTGTAAATGTCGCAAGATCTAACGCGCTTTTCGGTGGCAATGCCGGCTGATTTGCTTGAACGCTTTGATAAGCTGGTAAAACGTCGCGGGGTGGCAAAGAATCGCAGCGAGGCGGTGCGCGATTTAGTGCGCGATGCCTTAATTGAGGAAGAGTGCGCAGAGCCCGACTCGTTTGTTTTTGGGTCGCTTACTATTGCGTATGATCATCATGCGAACGATTTGCAGGAAAAATTGCATGCTATTCAGCATCATCATTGCGACGCAGTTGTTTCTACCATGCATGTGCACCTGGATGCACATTTTTGTTTGGAAGTGATTGTGCTTAAGGGCAAGGTAGAGCTGGTGCAGGAAATTGCCGACATGATTTTGGGATGCAAGGGCGTGAAGAACGGCCGCTTGGTGGTTACCAAGATTGACGAGCACATGTAGGATACGCGGGTTGGCGCGGCGCGGGTGCGGGCGCGGGTGCGTGTGGATACGCGGCACGGGCGCTGACACACGAGGCACGAGCGCCCGCGCACGCGGTGCGGCGCGGGTGTGCGAGGCACGGTACGCGCGGGTGCGGTGCGAGGCACGAGCGCCCGCGCACGAGGCACAGCATGTTGAAGCGCCGCGTGTGAGCGGCAGAACA
>CAVDDP010000371.1:0-2021 GCA_963607695.1 Hallerella sp. | reverse complement strand
GGGTTACTCCTTGTGGGATAAACGCGCCAAAGCTTTGCCCCGCGCCGCCTTGTAAGGTGAAGTGGAAGGTGTCGGGCGCAAGGCTTGTGCCGTAGCGCCGCGTTACTTCGGCGCCAAAGAGCGTGCCGCACGCGCGGTCGGTACTGCTAATGGGAATGGGGCAGGTGGAACGTGTGCCGGCGCCGCTTGCAGCTGTCTTGCCCGCACCCGCGCTCGTGCCAGCCGCACCGGCTGCGCCCGCAGCTTCTGCGCCCGCGCCCGCTGCACCCGCACCAGCTGCGCCCGCTGCACCCGCACCCGCGCCCGCTGCGCCCGCACCCGCACCAGCTGCACCCGCGCCTTCAAGCACCGGCAGCAGGTAGCGCGCATCCAGCGTTTCTTCCAGCTTAAAATCAAAGGTATCGGCAGGGTTGAACAGAACGGGCTTTTCACTTGCCCGCGCCAAAATGCGGTCAAACTCAATGTTGCGTGTTTTGCCCTCGACATCTCCGGGGCAGGTGCGGTCGGCAACCAGCAGGTCGGTGCGACCAATCAGCTCATCTAAGCTGTGCATGCCAAAGCTTGCCAGAATCTCGCGTACTTCTTGTGCAATAAACCGCATGAAGTTTTCCACATATTCTGGTTTGCCGCGGAAATTCTTGCGCAGCTGTGGGTTTTGCGTGGCAATGCCCACCGGGCAGGTGTCCAGGTTGCACACGCGCATCATGTCGCAGCCCATAGCAATAAGCGGGGCGGTAGCAAAGCCGAATTCCTCGGCGCCCAAAATGGCCGCAACAGCAACATCGCGGCCGGTGAGAAGCTTGCCATCGGCCTCAATGCGCACGTGGGTGCGCAGCCCGTTTTGAATGAGTGTTTGGTGAACTTCCGCCACGCCAAGTTCCCACGGCAAGCCCGCACTTGAAATAGAGCTGCGGGGTGCCGCGCCTGTGCCACCATCGTAGCCCGAGATAAGCACGGTTTGTGCGCCCGCTTTGGCCACGCCCGCCGCAATGGTTCCCACGCCTGCTTCGCTTACCAGCTTTACTGCAATGCGCGCATCTTTGTTGGCATTTTGCAGGTCGTAAATAAGCTCCGCCAAATCTTCAATGGAATAAATATCGTGGTGCGGTGGGGGAGAAATCAAGCTTACGCCCGGCGTTGAGTAGCGCGTTTTTGCAATCCACGGCCACACTTTGCCACCTGGCAAGTGCCCGCCTTCGCCCGGCTTTGCTCCCTGTGCCATTTTGATTTGAATCTCTTGCGCGCTTACCAGGTATTCGCTGGTCACGCCAAAGCGGCCGCTTGCCACTTGCTTAATGGCGCTGTTGCGGTTGGTGCCCAGACGCTCGGGTGATTCGCCACCTTCACCGGAATTGCTTTTGCCGCCTAAGTTGTTCATGGCAATGGCCAGGCACTCATGCGCTTCTTGCGAGATAGAGCCGTAGCTCATGGCACCCGTTTTGAAGCGCTTCACAATGTTTTCCACCGGCTCAACTTCATCCAGGGGAACAGGAGTGCAACCGGAAGTGTTCAGCGACAAAAGCCCGCGCAGCGTATGCGGCATTACCGCGTTGTCTACCAGCGCCGAGTACTGCTTGAAGCTTTCGTAGTTGCCCGTTTGTGCCGCGTGCTGCAACATGCGAATGGTCAGGGGGTTTATCATGTGGTCGCGCGCACCTGCAGCGGCGCTCATTTTGTGGTCGCCCACCGTGGGTAGGCTTAAGTCTTCCGTTAAGCCCAGCGGGTCAAACGCGGCGCGGTGGCGTTTAGCAACAAGCGCGTCAATCTCTTCAAGCCCAATGCCGCCAATGCGGCTTACCGTGTTGGTAAAGTACTGGTCAACCACTTCCTGCTTTAAGCCCAAAATCTCAAAAATCTGGGCACTTTGATACGACTGAAGTGCGGAAATACCCATTTTTGCCGACACTTTTACCACGCCCTGCAAAACGGCGCGGTTGTAATCGGCAATGGCAACATAGGGGTCACGATCAAGCGCGCCCGTTTGTGTGAGCTGGCGAATGCATTGATGCGCCAAATACGGG
>CAVDDP010000370.1:0-2028 GCA_963607695.1 Hallerella sp. | reverse complement strand
CCCTGAACCGGCGGCTTTGAGCCGGTACTCGTAATGTCGGCAACGCATAGGCGCGGCACAGAAAGATAACCCCCCCGAGGTGACCAACACATGAAAACATTCAAATACAGCGGGCTTTCAGCAGATGGCGTTAAAGTTTCGGGCGTCATTCAGGGCATCGATGAGTTCGAGGCGGTATCGCGCCTGCGTGAAACCTGCTCTATTATCACCAACATCAAAGAGGTTGAAGAAACAAAGCCGGCGGGCGTTACCAACCGTCTGAAAATCAAAGAGAAAGAGCTTGCCATTATTTGCTCGCAGTTCTCTATTATCCTGAACTCCGGCCTGGCGGTAGACCGCTGCGTGCGCATGGTGGCCGCCCAGGCAAAAGATAAAGAAGTGCGTCATATGTTAGAAAAAGTGGCGGAAGACGTGTCAAGCGGCTACAGCCTGGCGCAAAGCTTTGAAAACAATGCTCCCAGCTTGCCAGCCACGTTTGTAGAAACCGTTCGCGCTGGTGAGCAGGCAGGTACGCTGGAGCTGTGCTTTGACCGCCTGCACGATTACTACGATAAATCGGCAAAAATTAAGGCGCGCATCATTAGCAACTTAACGTATCCTGCCATTGTGATTGTGGTTGCTATTATTGTATTTTTAATTGTAATGATGGTTGCCGTTCCTATGTTCATTCAAACGTTTGAAAGCTTAGGCACCGACCTTCCCGCTATCACGAAAGCGCTCATTGCATTTTCAAACTTTCTTACCGGTTACTGGTGGGCCATTATTGGCGTTATCATCCTGTTCTTTGCCGTGCGCATTTTGCGCCGCCGCACCGAAAGCGGCCGCCTGAAGCAGGCAGAGTTCTCGCTTTTCAAATCGCCCCTGAAAAGCATTAACATCATGAGTGCTGCTTCGCAGTTTGCCACCACCATGGCAACGCTTCTCACAGCGGGGCTCTCGGTTACGCGCTCGCTGGATGTTACGGCAAACGTTATGTCTAACTACGCGGTGGCGCGCGCCATTAGAAGCGTGAAGCAGGGCGTTGAACAAGGCAAAAGCATGGCAGATTGCATGGGCACCAATGAGTGCTTCCCTAAAATGCTTTCGGAAATGACCGGCGTGGGCGAGCGTTCCGGCAACCTGGAAGAAACCCTTACCGTTATTGGCGAATACTTTGACAACGAGGTTGCCATTAAGACCGACCGCCTGCTTGCCGTTTTAGAGCCTGCCATTACCGTGGTGCTTGCCGTTGTTACCGTTATTCTGCTTCTTGCCGTGTACCTGCCCCTTATGTCCATGTACGCAAGCGTATAAAGTAGGGAAGTGTAAAGGGGTTTGGGAAAAGGAATAGCTTTACCGCTTGATTATTTTACGTTGGAAATACATGGGTTGCATGTTGGTGGAAGGTTTGGTAAGGTTTGATATGTTTGCTCTCGCCCGCGAAAACAACCCGCGCGGGTATGCGCATAACGGTTTTCGAAAACCACAGGTACAAAAAAGGAGAAGACTATGTTTTCTAAAAAGGACAACAAGGGCTTCACTCTTATGGAGATGTTGATTGTAGTAGCCATCATTGCTATTTTGATTGCAATCATGATTCCTGTATTCAACGCTCAGTTAGAGAAGTCTCGCGAAGCTGCAGACGCAGCAAACATCCGCTCTGCATATGCAGAAGTTATGGTTGGGTATCTTGAAGGCGATACGGATGCTACTTCAACTGTTACCCTTACTCAGCAAACTGATGGATGGGAAAAAGACTCAACCTATGCAGATACCTTCACGAAACTAGTTGGTGAAAAAGGGAGTGTTACTGGCTCTCCGACAGCAAAGGGCTCCTGCACTGTTTCTGTAGATAAAGACGGCAACGCTACAATTGCGTTTGGTACTGCTTCCAGCTCCAGCTCTTCTACGAGCACAGGCAATTAAGGCTAATCTCCTAGCCTAACCAAAAACTTACGGATAAAAGGTCGATGGGTTGCGGCCTTTTATCCAATTTAAAGCATTAAAAACACGCTGCATGTTTGCAAGGATTCAAACTTGCACCAACAG
>CAVDDP010000369.1:0-2038 GCA_963607695.1 Hallerella sp. | reverse complement strand
TTGTTGCACGCATTCATAAAAATCGGCGTAGAACACCTTTTAGAACAAGCATTGTACCAGCGCTTGTATTGATTCTTGTATTTGAAACAAAAAATTTACGACGGAACGCCCTAGCTGCGCTATAATGGCAGCTACGCATTGCGCGCCCGGCTTAGCGCCACACGTCGCGCACAACATATGCGGGTATCGCCAAGTGGTAAGGCACGAGCTTCCCAAGCTCGCATTCGCGGGTTCGAGTCCCGTTACCCGCTCCAGTGAACAGTTCAACCCAGGAAATCTTCCTGGGTTGTTTTATTTGCAACCAGAGTTGACGTGCGAAGGGTAACGGGACTCGAACCGCCCTAAAACACACTTGCCAGCCAGGGGCCATAGGGGCCTGTCCACATGCTGTTAAGCTGGCTAAAGTTTTTCTCCCAGTCAAAGCTGTTTTCAAACAGAAGCTCCAGGTAATGTTTGTTCTCTATTGGTCGCGGAGCCCCCATCAGGTGAAACGCATAGGTATACGTACAGGTGGGGCACATGGTAACAACGGTTTCGCCGTCTTTGGCAAAACTGAGCTTTGTGTCAATCTGCTGCGCCTGCCTGCTTTGGTCATAAGCACTTACCGCACCACCCGCGCCGCAGCACCCATGAAATACCGTTGCATCCTCTTCAGTTGCGCCTAGTAATTCGCGCGTGGCACGCAAGCACGAGCCATCGCGGTCCTGGCAAGACTTCGAGAAACACAAAGCATGATCGCCGTAATCTCGCTTTGGCTTGAAATTATGCGCCAGCAAATACTCAGAAACCGTGGTTACCTGCACGTTTATGCCTTGCGCCTTTGTGGCTGCTATCAGGGCGTTTTTGCACCCGGGGCACACGCACACTACCACGCGAGCGCCCGTTGCCTCAATTTCTTGAGCTATGCGCGCGCAAAGCGCTTCCGCTCGATCATAGAAACCCGCACTTTTAAGCGATGACCCGCAGCACTTATCAATCATGGTAGTTTTGCCTCCCACTTCTTCAAGCGTTGCAAAAACCTCGCGCGTAAGCTCGGGGGCATAAGCAGTAAGGGAGCATCCCGGGAAAAACGCCACGTCAAAGTCTGTTTGCGCCGGGCCATAATCGCTTGCAATATGCCGCGTAAGATCAGGATACCCTATGCCCCAAATGGCACGATACGCCGTAAAAATGTGCCACTCTTCATCAACCAAAACGCTTGACCACGCCGCACGCGGGATAAGCCCTGCCTGCTGATAATCCACGCGCGCCGCATACACAAGCTCGCACACATCGTTGTGCGCAAAGCAGGTTTGCTGGCACGACGTGCAGAAAAAGCATCCGCGCACGGCCTGCGTAAGGTTGGCGTCGTTTGCTAAGGCGCGTGCCAACGCTGCTTGTATCTGCTCTCGCGCGGGGGTGGAAGGGGAAGTAGCAGAAGCGGTGGCATCTGCCGCAGGGGTGGCTGCCGTAGCAGCAGAAGTGGCCGCCGTAGCCGCAGGGGTGGCCGCCGTAGAGGTGGCTGCCGTAGCAGCAGCGGCTGCTGCGCCCAGCTCAGCTTGCGCCGCCCGCTGTGCGGCGAGCAGGTGCTTTGCAATTTGCCCCAAATTCAAACCCGCACAAGAAAGCGATGCACACGCTTCACGGCAGTGCCCACATTCCGTACACTGCCCCATAAACTTCCAATACGTGCTATTGCCACTTAAAAGCGCACCACCGTTTGGCGCCGCATTAACTTCATTCAAATTCGCAGATGATTCAGCCATTTTTGCCCCCTATGCCATCATTTGACGATACAGCATAGCCGCTTGATCATACGCAAGACTTGTTGCTGGATTGCCATTCTTGGAAAATACGTTGTAACCCACAATGCGCGCAAGGGGTTGGGAAAGCTGTTCGCCACCATTGACATTAGCGCTGCCACCAGCGTTATCGGCAGCGTTATCAGCAGCGTCTTCACCTTGTTCGTACATAACGGCAATCAGACATTCATCGTGCTTTTGCACATCCAACCAGCGCTTTTGTGTAAGCTCCATAGTTCCGCCGGAAATCACCACAC
>CAVDDP010000368.1:0-2043 GCA_963607695.1 Hallerella sp. | reverse complement strand
AACACTCCTCCGTCCCCTGTTCAACAACACTCCTCCGTCCCCTGTTCAACCTTCCCTGTTCAAGCACTACTCAGGTAAGAATTCTTCCAGGGCGGCGCGGTTGAGCACCAGGCGCACCGTGGTGCCCGAGCCCAGCTCACTGGCAACTTCCATGTGGGTGCCCGGGCCAAAGTAGCCGCACATACGGTCGTGCACGTTTTTCACGGCAATGCCAATACCCGTTGCGCTTTCGGGGTGCAAAATGTTCTGACACGCCTCTTCCGACATGCCGGTGCCGTCATCGGCAACCCAAATGATAACGTTGTCCTCGCCATCGGGGCGCGCGCCAATGGTAACGGTAAGCTTACCCTCGGCAGGCATGGCGTGTTGCACCGAATTCTCAACCAGTGGTTGAATGAGAAACGGCGGAATCATCAGGTCTTCCACTTCAGGCTCTATGGCAAGCTCTATACCCACGCGGTCTTCGCCAAAACGTGCCATTTCAAACGAGAAATAACGCATGGTTTGCTCAACCTCGCGCGAAAGGGGAATCAAATCGCTTGAATCGTCCAGCGTGCGGCGGTAGAAAACCGCAAACTCGCGCAGCAAAACGCGCGCCTTATTGGGGTCGGTGCGCACCAGCGAGGCAATGGTGTTAATGGTATTGAACAGAAAGTGCGGATTAATCTGACTTTGCAGCGCTTTAAGCTCCATGCTGGTTGCCAGTTTTTGCTGGCCTTCCAACGCTTCTGCAGCAAGCTGGGTAGAGACAAGCTGGGCGAAGCTTTCGGCAATGGTTTTTTGCGTGGAAGAAATTTTGCGCGGCGAATGGAAGAAAAACGCAAGCGCGCCTTCCACGCGTTTTCCCACGCGAAGCGGCATAACAATGGCGGCCTCTACGCCATAGAGCGGGTCGGTAAAGCCAATCTCATCGAAGGAAAGCAGGGTGCGCGGCTCGCCATCTTCGGCAACACTTGCAATAGAGCTGGCAAAAATGGACATGCCGGGCTGATGCTGCGTGTGACCCAAGCCTTCGTAGCCCAGCACCACTTCTTTGTTGGTAATGCAAATAGCAACGGCGTCGGTATTGGGGAAAAGAAGCGAGCACAATTTTTGCGCGGATTTCTCGTTCAGCCCGCCTTTCAAACACGCCAGCGTTTGGCGCGAAAGCTTGAGCATATCGCCCGTTTGACGTGCGCGAACAGAATCGGGGTTCACGGCGCTGCGCATAACCAGCACCAGAGAAATGGTAAACATAAGGCCCGCGCTGGCAATAATGGGTGTGGAAATGTTTTGGCCGAACAGCTGCCAGCCCAAAACAACGCCCGAGAGCACCACAACCAGCACCAAAAACCACATAAGGTTTGAGGGGCGCACCACAAAAGGCGCAGAAGTAAGCGATTGTTTGCCCGAGGCATCCGCTTGCATTGAGTTCATAAGGTTCCCTTCTTTGTTTTGCGTCATGTTACCCCAAAAAGCCCAGCTCTTTAACGATAAGAAGCACACCGGCTAATGCCAAAACGCCAGCGAAACAAAAACGAAGCGTGCGCTCGGGCAGGCGGGTTTGCAGCTTTGCGCCCAAAACCGCACCCGGGACCGAACCCACAACGCATGCCACGCCCACTGCCCAGTTCACGTTTCCCAACGCAATTTGCGTTACCAGGGCAGGCAGCACCAAAATTCCCACTGCCACCAGCGATGTTCCCGATGCCTTTTTCATGGGAAGATTAAGCTTGCTTAAAAACAGCGGCACCATGATAAAGCCGCCTCCAACGCCAACGTACCCCGACAAAACGCCTGCTGAAAGGCCAATTAACGCCGCCTTGAAAAGCATTTGTTTTGTTGTTTGAAACTCGGTGTTTGCGGTTTGGGAAGAAGCAGGGGAAGCTGTTGGCGCAGTTGCTTGTGCGCTCGCGGCGCCCGCGGCGGCGGTGCCCGCTGTGCCCGCGGCATCCGTGCCAGAAGCGGCGCCTGCGGCGCCATGGGCGCTGGTCGCTTCGCCACCTGGTTTTATTGCCAATGCTTTTTTAAGCATGGTACTTGCGCTGTAAATAACAACGGCTG
>CAVDDP010000367.1:0-2058 GCA_963607695.1 Hallerella sp. | reverse complement strand
GTAACGGGCGAACTGCCTGCGCCGATGCGCTTCTCGCTGACATTTGGTGCGAATGCCCTTCGTCACCTTGCCCTTGCGCTTAGTATTCCCAAGTAAGGGATGTATCGCGCAGGATGATGCCAAAGGTAATGCCGTTGACCACCGTTTTTTCGGTGAGCTCTAACCCTTCTTCTTGCATGGTGGTAAAGGGAAGATTGCGGCCTTGTGCAAATTGCTTAAGCGTTTCTTCTTCATCGGAAGAATCAATGCCAGCCACACTGCAAAGTGCTGCGGGGTGAATGCCCGATTGCTCCAGGAAAAGGGCAGCACTTTCTTCAATGCGCTCTACCGTTACCCCTTTGCGGCAATTAATGGTAAGCACGGCGGCAGGCACAATAACGTCAAGGTCTGCCACGGCATCCACGCGGCATCCCACATGAAAACGAGGATTCTCGCTTTCATCAAAAGCGTTGTGAATAGGAATAACGGTAACGCCGGCAGGGGCTTCGCCTTTAATGAAAACAGCCTCGGCGCATTCCACTTCTTTTCCTTCTTCCAGGGTAGAAGTGATAAGGCTAACGCCCGTGGTGTCGGGGATAAGTAAATCCTGAGCATGCGCCCATTTGTCTATTTCAAATACGGTTGCTGTTTGCTCTGTGTTGGCAAAATGAGCTTTGCACAGCTCGGCAAGCGTGTGAGCAATTTCCGTTGCGTTTTCTACGTGGCCTGAAAGCAGCGGAATGCAGTTGTTTCCGTTTTCATCAAGAACTATGACTGCAGGATTGTAATATACGTTATTGAGCAGCGGTGCAATGGTTCTCACGGCAAGGTCAGTAGTGCCCACAAATACCAAAACATCCGATGGTGCCGTTTCAAACTGATGCTGTGTCCATGATTTTATACGCTCTTCATCCTGCTCGTTTTCTTCATTGAAACCGCAGGTCACATACGTATTAAAAGATTGTAATTCTTGCTTTTCGGCCAAATTTTGCGCAAGGTTCAAACCCTTTTCTGAAAAAGCAATAAAGGCAATCTCCATAAATCCCCCTTGTGTTGCAATTTATGTCTTGCCGGTATTTTCGCACTTTACAAGGCAAATAATACGAAGTATGCGCTAATAAGTGACAAAAGCGCTGCATTGTTAGTTTTTTGTGCCGTTCCTGTGCGTTGCTGCGTGGCATGCGCGCTCACAGGGGGAAGGGGCGCCGCAGGTGCGCTACTGCGTTGTATCATACGTAGCGCGGCACGCCCGTGCGGCGCTACGCGGGTACGTTACACGTATTTCGCAAGCGCGCTGGTAAGCTCATTGATGTCAATGGGCTTACCCACATGATCATTCATGCCTGCTTCAAGGCATGCTTTCCGATCCTCGGTGAAAGCGTTGGCAGTCATGGCAATAATAGGTATGGTTTTTGCATCGGTTTTGGGAAGACTGCGAATGGTTCGCGTTGCCTCTAAGCCATCCATCACCGGCATCATCATGTCCATGAAAATAAAGTCGTAGGTATAAGGCGATGCTTCCATAAATTCGTTAACTGCTTCGCGCCCATTCCATACGCTGGTAATTTCAAGCCCCATGTTTTCAAGCATGGCGCGCGCAATTTCCATGTTTATCTCGTTGTCTTCAACAAGCAGCGCTTTGCGCCCTTCAAAGTTAAGCTTTTCGGGTTCAGCGCTTTCCGCTGTGGCAATATCAGGGTTTTTGTCCAGCGTGAGTGAAAGCACAATGCGAAATGTGGAACCCACATTCTCTTTGCTGTGTAGTTCAATGGTGCCGCCCATTTTATCCACAATCTTTTTCACAATGGAAAGCCCCAGGCCGGAACCGGAAAAACTGGTGGTTGTTTCTTTTCCCTCTTGCGTGTAGGGGTCAAAGGCATGCTTTTGGAATTCTTCGCTCATGCCCAAGCCGGTGTCTTCGCATACAAATTCATAAACTGCCTGGTCACCATCGCACTCAAGCTCATTGCAGTACAACTTTATGGTGCCACCGGTGCGGTTGTATTTCACGGCATTTGAAGCAATGTTCATTAAAAGGCGGTTCAGGTGAACAGGGCTTCCTACTACATAGCGATGCTG
>CAVDDP010000366.1:0-2064 GCA_963607695.1 Hallerella sp. | reverse complement strand
TTACCAGGCATCTAACTGGGCAGTAGACAAAAACACTATCTCAAACGATTAAATTCGTTTACCCGCGGTCGATTTTAATAACGCAGAAATAGCCGGGGAATTGTTGTGCAACGTGCTGAGAGATTGTTTCTTTCAGCACGTCTTCTCCTAGTTCTACCGTATAGGGCTCATAGCAGTCGAATATCACATTGGTGCGGTTCTCACCAGGCACAATACGCAAGTCGTGGATGCTCAAGCGCGGGTCAATGTTCGCAACATCCTGGGCAATCCATGCGCGCAGCTTGTTGCATTGCGGGTCGTTGGTAACAATGGGGTCAAGGTGAATAACCACTTCAAACCCTTCCGTTTTCAGAAAATCTTGTTCAATAGCATCAATAAGCTCGTGGCTTTCCAAAATGTCAACGGCGGCATCAACCTCGGCATGAATGCTTGCGAATAAGCGGCCGGGGCCATAATCGTGCACCACTAAATCGTGAATGCCCAGAATTCCCTGATAGGAAAGCATTTTATTTTGAATAAGCTGAACGATTTCAGGGCTTGCCGGCTTGCCTAAAAGCGGGTCTATAGCATCGCGAATAAGGCCAATGCCGCTCCATAAGATGAAAACAGCCACAGCCAAACCCATGTATCCATCCAGGTCAAAGCCAATTGCTTGTGAAAGAAGCGCTGCAACAAGAACGGCGCCGGTGGTAATTGCATCGTTTCGGGAATCTACCGAGGCCGCTTGCAGCACGCCTGAGTCAATGGACGCACCCACTTGTGCGTTGAAAAGTGCCATCCACAGCTTGACCGCAATGGAAAGCACCAGCACCACCACCAGAGCCACGCTATATTCAACGGGCGTGGGAGCAAAAAGCTTCTGGATGCTTCCGCGTGCAAGTTCCACGCCAACTACCAGCACCAATACCGCAACGGAAAGGCCGGCAAGATACTCATAGCGCCCGTGCCCATAGGGGTGGGCGGCATCGGCAGGTTTGGCTGCCAGCTTGAAGCCAAACAAGCTTATGATGTTTGAGGCGGCGTCGGACAAGTTGTTCACGGCATCGGCCACAATAGAAATTGAGCCTGATAAAAGGCCAATAAGGGCTTTGACTGCGCACAGTATTATGTTCAGGACAATGCCTACCACGCTGGCGTGCGAGCCAGCCACCTGGCGTGCTTTGGGGCTAACTTCTTCCCCTTGTTCTTTTGCTCCTTCTACAATATGTTTTGCCAAAAGCAGCATGGTGTTCCTTTCGCCATTTTCTTCGTCGTATGCGTTTTGCGGTTTACGTTTGCAACGTTTTTTAATCATTGTATGACATGTTTGCAAATAAACCTCGCCCAATTTCGTTCTTTCCCATACAATGGAAGCGCAACGCACGCGCTGGCAAATTTGCATTTTGAACTGCGCCCCCAAGCACGTGCGAATCTTTCAAGGCAAACAAAAAAGAAAGGATTTCTTATGGCTAACGAAGAGATTGTGGAAGAGGAAGAAGTTGAAATCTCGGATACGCTGGAGCAAATCCTGCTGTTTGCTATTCAAGAGGCAAAAGAGCGCATTGCAGAAGACGGCGAGTTTTCTCCGTTTGCGGCAACTTTGGTGCGCGACCTTATGTATTTTGACTCCATTGTGGGTGAAACGCCTGATGAGATGTATGAAAAGGCAGAAGAGCTTATCACGGGGCTCGATGGCATAACCGGCTATGCATTTTGCTATGATGGCTGGATGGATGATGAAGAATCCGATGCCATTATTGTAGAAGGTGGGCTTCCGGGTGAAGAAGCGGGCATTGCTATTGGCAACCCCTATACCGTTGATGAGCAGGGAAATTACAGCTTTTCCGAAGATGTGCTTTACCTGGGAGAGGCGCCTAACTATGCCGAATCTTTGAACCCTGCCGACGACTGGACACCAGAAGCAGCAGACGAAGATTAAATATCTCGAAAATCTCAAACAGTAGGCAAGGTGACGAATGTCCTTCGCCACCTTGCCCTTAACCTTCCCCTTTTTTACTCAAAAACGAACGAGTGTAGGAAAATTCCGCTGTTTGATAGCTTTTTGTGAACAAATTGATAGCTTTT
>CAVDDP010000365.1:0-2069 GCA_963607695.1 Hallerella sp. | reverse complement strand
GACGCAGGCGAAAGCGCTGGTCCAAATGCTGACACGGGCGAAGACGCGGGTGCGAACGCGAACCCTGGTAGCGCGGCGAGTGCGGGTGCCGATTCGGGCGCGAGCGCCAATGTAGGCGAAGGAACCGGCCAGGGAATCGGAGAAGAGGCCGGCCAGGAAATTGAAGAAGACCTGAACATTGCCAGCGGAGTAACACTGTCACTTCGCCAGATAACCGAAGCTGACCTGCGTAAACAACAAGACGAATGGCGTGGAGTTGCGGCAAGCCTGGCGGTGAATTTGCAAACATTCGCTAAAAAGCGCGGCAAAAATTTGGCGGGGCTGGTTGACGACTTGCAACAGGCAGCAAATCAGCGCGTGAATTATGCTGCTTTTCTGCGGCAGTTTGCAACGCCGGGTGAGGTAATGCGCCTTTCGCCCGACGAATTTGACTACATCTTTTACACTTATGGCCTGGAGCTCTACGGCAATGTGCCCTTAATTGAGCCGCTGGAATACCATGAAGAAAAGCGCATTCGTGAATTTGTGCTGGTCATTGACACATCGGGTAGCGTTCAAGGCAAGGTGGTTAAAAGCTTTGTGCGTGCCACATTTGACATATTGAAATCTACGGAAAGCTTCCACCAAAAAGTGAACATACATATCATTCAAGCCGATGCTCAGGTTCAAAACGATACCGTAATTACCAACATTGACGAATTGTCGCGCTGGATGAATGGCACGTTTCAAACGGATGGGCACCCGTTGACGGCACTTTACGGCGGCGGTGGCACCGATTTTCGCCCTGCGTTTGAATATGTGAACTATCTTGTAGAAGAAAAAGTTTTTACGAATTTAGGCGGGCTTGTCTATTTCACCGACGGGCAAGGGGTGTACCCTGAGAAAATGCCTGATTATCGGGTTGCTTTTGTTTTTTACGATGAAGATTATCGGTCTCAGAGCGTGCCGTCGTGGGCTGCGCAGGTTGTTTTGGATACCGACATGATTGAAGAGGTGTACCAACAGTATGAACATTCAGCAAGCAACTGAGCAAATTCAGGGCGCCATCAGCGCATACCTTGCAAAAGACGAGCACGGTTTACCGTGTATACCGCATCACATGCAACGCCCGATTATTATGTTTGGCCCCCCGGGCGTGGGGAAAACGGCCATAGTTTCCCAGGTGGCGCGCCAGGCGGGCATCAACTTTGTAAGCTACTCTATTACGCACCACACGCGGCAAAGCGCGCTGGGGCTTCCCTTTATTGTTCAGGAAGATTTCGCGGGGCACCATTACAGCATTAGCGAGTATACCATGAGCGAAATTATCGCCAGCGTGTATCGCGCGCAGGAAAAAACAGGCATTCATCAGGGAATTTTGTTCCTGGATGAAATCAATTGTGTTTCCGAAACGCTGGCGCCTGCCATGCTGCAGTTCTTGCAATATAAGAAGTTTGGCACCCACGAGCTGCCAGAGGGCTGGATAATTGTTACGGCAGGAAACCCGCCTGAGTATAATCGCAGTGCCCGCGAGTTTGACCCGGCGATGATGGACCGCTTGAAGCGCATTGACATTGAGCCTGACCTGCAGGTTTGGCAAGAATACGCTGCGTCTCACGGTGTTCACCCGGCAATTACTACGTTTCTGGAAAGCAAGCCTGGCAGCTTCTACAACGTGCAAGCAAACGCGCGCGGCACCAGCCTGGTAACGGCGCGCGGATGGGAAGACCTCTCGCGCATGTTGCAAGCGTATGAGCGCGTGGGCTTGCAGGCCAACGAAACGCTGGTGCGTCAGTACCTGCAAGACGATGCTACGGCCGTTGAGTTTTCTTCGTACTATCAGCTGTTTCGCAAGTATCAAGATGACTACAAAGTGGCAGACATTCTTGATGGCGCCAACACGAGTGTTCCTACAACGCGCGTGCAGGCGGCGCGCTTTGACGAGCGCCTGGCGCTGGTAGGCTTGATTGCCGATGCGTTGCAGCAAAGGGTTCACGCGGCGGTAGAGCTTGAGCAGGCGCTTTTCCTGGTGCGCGGCAATTTGCTTGAGTTGAAAGAGCAGTTGAGCAAAGGTGCAGGTGAAGGCGCTG
>CAVDDP010000364.1:0-2069 GCA_963607695.1 Hallerella sp. | reverse complement strand
GCACCACTTCCCCAACGTCTGCTCATTATGCCCCCTGCCCTTTGCGCTTGGGCACACAAGAAACCGCAATCTTTACCGCCAGGGCAAGCAGCGTTACAAACTCCAAACGGCCTGCCCACATTTCCAGAATGTACACCAGCTCCAGGCCCAGGGGCATGCCGGGCGCCGCAATGCCCACAATCACACCGCCGTTACTGGCCATGCAAACCGATTCGTAAATAGACTGCAGCGCGTCGTAGCCTGCCACAATACCTGCGAACGCGCCCAGCGTGTACGTAACGGCGTACAGCATGAAAATGGTCATGGCTTCTTCGGCATCGCCCGAGGTTAAACGACGGCGCCCCAAATGGTAGAAATCCACAATAACGCGCGCGCTATCAGGCGAAAGTGTTTCCTTCACGCGCACCACAATGGCCTTCAAAATAAAGCCAAGGCGGTTCAACTTTATGCCGCCAGCCGTGCTGCCCGACTGCCCGCCAACTGCCATGGCAATGGCCAGCAGCAAAAAACAGCCCGAGGTTAACACCGTGGTAATTTCGTTGGTAGTAACGTTTTGAAAGCCGGTGGTGGTAAAAGCCGATACCATCATGAACAAGCCGCGACGCAGCATAGTGGGCAAATTGGAAAAGCTGCTGCTTGCCGTCATGGCAGCCGCAAACAGCAAAACCAGCACAAAAAGCCACACCATCATGGTGCGCGTTTCAATGTCTTTGAAGAAGTTTTTCACGTGCCCGTTCCACACTTCCAAATGAAGCGTGAAATTAATGGCGCCGCACAGCATAAGCATCATAAGCACGCACTCCAATATAAAGGAGTGGTAATAGTAAATGCTTTCGCTAGTGGGCGTAAAACCGCCGGTCACAAAGCCAGAGATGGAAATCCAGAACGCATGAAGCACGGCGCGCAGCGGCTCCATGCCCAGGAGAATACCCAGCACCGTAATAATGGCAGTTCCCACCACCACAAACGCCAGCGTTGCTTTCAAAATAAGCCGGGCCGTTTGCACCACGTTGGGCACCATGTGTTCACTGCGCGCCTCGGCAGAATACAAACTGGCACCGCCGCCCTTGCCAAAAATGCCCAAAGAAAGCGCCACTACAATCAAGCCCAAGCCGCCGGCAAAATGCATAAGAAAGCGAAACATGTTATCGGCATACGAAAGATGATCCAGGTCACACACAAGCGAGGCGCCGGTGGTGGTTAACCCTGAAACGCCATCGAACAGCGCATCAATATACGCTGCATAATGCCCGGAATAATACAAGGGAATGCTTGCGATAAACGCAAGTACTATCCACACCAGGCCCGTTACTGCCAAAGCCTGTTGGCGCGACAGGCGCCGCGGGCTTAAATATGTCAGACGAAGCGCCGCCCCAAGAGCAAGGCTTAAGCCCCCCGTAAAAAGGTAGCGTGCAGCAGGCTCCCATTCTTGCAAAAGCAGCGCCGTAATAAACGGAATGAAATAAATGGCGGATGACACCATAATCAAAACGCCCAGATAGTGCGAAATAACGCGAATGTCGGTTAAAGAGAATCGCTGCCACATTTTATTTCACGCGCTTTCTTAACACTGGCACTGGTGGCACCATTGGCACTGTTGGCGCTTCTTGTTTGCGCAATTGCAAGGTCAACGGCGCTGCTGGCGCTTCTTGGTTGCGCAATTGCAAGGTCAACGGCGCTATTGGCAGTGTTGTTGTTTGTATTAACACTTCCGCTACCCCATTACCAACCGTACGGCAATGAAAACAACCCATAGAAACACAAGAAAAGCCCCCAGAAAAAGCAGCATAAGGCCTATTCCTTCCAGGGGTTTAATGCGATTAGGGTTCATGGTATTTCGCTGCGCTTTTTTCATAGCCTTGCATTATACGCCGTTTTTCCCAACGGGGTACACGTTTCAAGTACAGCGCACGAGAAGAGGTGTTTGGGGCAAGGCAGCAAAGGGTTGAACGAACTTCGCACGAAAATTTTCGTGGTATAAGCGCAACACCACGAAAATCGAGATCAGCACCGCAGACGTTTACTCTTTGCCACCTTGCCCTAGTGCGGAGCGCGCAGGCAAAGGGCAT
>CAVDDP010000363.1:0-2070 GCA_963607695.1 Hallerella sp. | reverse complement strand
GGTGCTGAGCTTGATTTTCGTGGTGCTGCGCTTATACCACGAAAATCTGCGTGCGAAGTTCGCTCAACCCTTCGCCACCTTGCCCTGTCTAAAGTATTGCTGCAATTATTTCACAATTGAGAGAGCAAGTATTGGCAGGTAGTGGTTTAATAGGTGCGGCAAAAAAATCAACCGGAATAGGGGCACCTCGGTAGAAGGGAATCTTGTGAGCGCGTATCAGTATCAAGCAGTAAGCAGCAGTGTCGCTGAAAAACAAGCAACCAATTCGCATGCAAGAAACAGGTGTTTCTGGTGGCTTAGTGCCAGCTTTCTTGTCTTTATTCTGGCAAGCGCGTTTTGTGTGACACCTGCGGCAGCGTGGGCGGAATCTCATGTACCCCCTAACATGCAGGGTAGCATGGGAACCACCGGCGATGCTTACATTCTAGGGGCAGTAGTGGAATTCCCCGCAGAAGGAGAAGAGGCAGCTACGGTTTTTGATGATGCAGCAGCTCAGGCGGCGAATTTCGTTGCCGCCGTTGAAGGCACAAGCGCCACAGGTGATGCGACAGGCGCAAACACCCCTTCCTACAGCTTCCCCTACGAAAGCTTAAACGCCTACTACCAGCGCTCATCATACGGTAAGTTAAATATAGGATGTCGCGGTGCGTGCTATACCGTTGTTGCCCAGCATTGCCGCAACTATTACACCTCGCGCGAAAACGAGCTTCTTTTAGAAATTGCAAACTACCTTGACACGGTTTGCAACGTGGATTTCTCGCAATACGACGGCAACAACGACGGCATGGTCGATGGCTTTTATGTGGTGTTCGCGGGCGAAACGACCGGTTGGAGAACCACGTGGTGGCCTAATGAATTCAATTTGGGGAATGAGGGTAGCTCCATTTCGCCGTATTACGATGGTAAAACGCTTAACAGTATTGTGCTTATGAACGGCATTACCAACACCGGAGGAGTGGGAACACTTATTCATGAAACGGGGCATGTGCTGGGCTTGGAAGATTACTACTCGAACGAAGCACAAACAAAAGGCATTGGCACCGCAGACATGATGAATGACAACATAGGAGACCAAAACGCGTTTTCCAAGTGGGTGCTTGGCTGGATAGATGAGAGCGATATCACGCGCGTGGCTGTTACCAGCGCAGGCATTAAGGTGCGCCGTGGCGGGGGAGATGTTGAAACGTATGACAGCGGCAAAAGTGTGGTAGAAACACTTCAGGCGTTTACCAGCAACGATATAAGCGAATGCGGCGGCTTTATTGCGGTGTCGGGCGACGAAAGCATTTTAAGCGGTGATTTGCATTGTTCGTACTACCTGCTGCAATACGATCAGAAGGCAGGAAACCAGGCGTACAGCAACAACGGTGGCCTGGTGGCAGGCTTGCGCGTGTATCGGGTGCAGGCACAACTGAATGAAGAAGGCTTAAACTTTAAGAAATCGTGCTCAAGTGCCACCAACCAGCACGATATGCTTATTGAGGCGCTGAAACCCAGCGACGGCGGGGCGGAGCAGCAGGTGGGAGATGCGTTTCACACCGGTGATGTTATTGGTGTTTCCACCACGCCCTCTACGAATTTTAGAGAAGACACGCTGGGATATACGGGCATTCATATTGAGGTAACGAATGCCGATAATCCCGAAAGCGCCGTGATTACCTTGAGCTACGAAGAGCAGCCTGCCGAACAAAAATTCAGCGTAACGCCCGCATTTACCAGCGGTTTGCTTGATATAGGCGCGTACTACTTCAAGCTTACTGCCCAGCCTAACTGGGAAGCTTCTTCGCTTAAGGGCGCAACCCTTGTGGTAGATGGAACCGAGTATGCAGTGAACGTTCAGGCGGCTGATTCCCGGCTTTTGATGTACTACCATTTTGCTAACGGAACCATACCGCAGGATTCAAGCTGCGAGCTGGTACTTCCTGCAGGGTTTTTTGATTTGTACGGCAAGCAATCGGAAGAGATTCACGTAGCGCTTGAGCCGCGTAGCAAAACGTTTTCCTTTGCGGATGCGGCCGCGTGGGATGCAACCACCCACCACAATTACGGCGAAGGCGACACCCTTTCGTA
>CAVDDP010000362.1:0-2074 GCA_963607695.1 Hallerella sp. | reverse complement strand
AATTTAGCGCGCAGCACGCGAAACGCCGCTTCCTTGTTTTGCAAATGTGATTTTTGGTCTTGGCACGTAACCACAATGCCGGTAGGAATATGTGTTAAGCGCACGGCTGAATCGGTGGTATTCACGCATTGCCCGCCAGGACCGCTTGACCGATACACATCTACGCGCACGTCGGCAGGGTTCAGGTCAACTTCCACATCGTTAGGAAGAACGGGAAGAACCTGCACGGCAGCAAACGTGGTGTGGCGGCGCTGCTTTACATCGGTAGGAGAAATGCGCACCAGCCGGTGAACGCCCGTTTCGCTGGAAAGCATGCCGTAGGCGTTGTGCCCTTCCACCTGAAACGTTGCCTTGTCAAGGCCAATGCCTTCGCCCGGCACCACATCTAAAGCGCTTACACGCCACCCTTTGTGCTCTGCATAGCGGCAATACATGCGATACAACATTTCGGTCCAGTCCTGCGCCTCCAAACCACCGGCACCAGGGTTAATAGAAACAATGGCATCGCCCGCATCAAAGCGCCCCGAAAACCACGATTGCACTTCCAAGTTTTCAAGCACCTGCTCCAGCGTATCAAGAGTGCCTTCAAATTCTTCAGCAAACAAAGCGTCTTCTTCCGCAAGCTCCCACGCTGCCTGCGCATCGGAAAGCAAGCCTTCTGCGTGCTTATACTCAGAAACCGTGGCGCGTATATCACTTGCCTGCTTGGTAACGGCCTGTGCTGTAGCGGCATCGTTCCAAAATGCAGGGTCGGCCGCTTGAGCATCAAGCTGAATAAGCTGCCCCTCAAGCTCTTCAATATGAAGAAACTCGTAGGCATCATGCACCCGCGCGGCGGCCGCTTGCACGTCTTTGTTGTCTCTTGCCATAATTACTGCAAAAGGTTCCTATGGCATTTCTTGAACTTTTTGCCTGATCCACAGGGGCAGGGGTCATTAGGACCACAGTTGGCGAAGGGATCGTCTTTGTCCTTCACATAGGTGGTAGGCTTTTGCGCCGCTGCTTGCGCTGCACCCTTGCCGCCTGCAGCGCCTGCGGCGCCCGCACCAGCGCCCGCGGCGCCGCCACCAGCAGCTTGTTGTGCGCGCGCGGCAGCTGCACCAGCAGATATGCCGGTGTTCGACAAAGCAGCCTCAGGGGAAGAATAGCTCATCTTACGCTCCAGCGGGTCAGGCTGAGGGGCAGCTTCGGGCTTATTCACCACAATTTGCAAGCGAAGCAGCGTGCGCAGGAATTTTTGGTACATGGTTGCGGTAAGGTTGGCAAACGCGCGGTGCGCTTCCTGGCGATACTCCGTTAATGGGTCACGCTGGCCAAACGCGCGCAAGCCAATACCCTGGCGCAGGTAATCCATTTCCTGCAAGTGCTGCATCCAGCACGTATCCATAACACGCAGCATAAATTGTGCCTCAAACGATTTCATGGCTTGCTCAGGCAAAGCAGAAAACTTTTGTTCATAGGTTTCTTGCATGAACTCTTCAATAATCTCTTTGAGCTCATCGGATTCTTCACACTCAATGGCGTTCAGGTCAAAATCGGTACGGCCCGTCATGTCGGCAACCCAAATGTTTACCGATTTTATGTTCCATTCATCGCGTGTTGCGTGAGCGGGGCAATTTTCATCTACCACTTGCTGAGCAGCATCGGAGATAATTTCGCCAATTTTGCCCGATAGATCTTTGCCGTCTAAAATGGCATTGCGTTCGCTATAAATAGCAGCACGTTGCTTGTTCAAAACGTCGTCGTATTCCAAAACGTTTTTACGAGCGGCAAAATGCATGCTTTCTACCTGGCGCTGAGCGTTTTCAATGGAACGCGTAACCATTTTGTTCTGAATGGGCATATCTTCGGGGATGTTTGTTTTTTGCATCATGGAAGAAATGCGATCCATATTGTCACCGCCAAACAGGCGCATCAGGTCGTCTTCCAAGGAAATATAGAACTGCGTTAAACCGGGGTCACCCTGGCGTCCAGAACGGCCACGCAACTGGTTATCAATACGGCGCGACTCATGACGTTCCGTGCCAATAACCGCTAAACCACCTGCGGCAACAACTTTCTCATGCTCTTCTGC
>CAVDDP010000361.1:0-2089 GCA_963607695.1 Hallerella sp. | reverse complement strand
GTATGGATGCCAAAGGAACTGAAAGACGACGTTGCAGCTCGCTTGAACAAGACCGTTTTTGAGATGACTGGCATTGAGAACTTCACCGACATGATTGGCGATGAAACCATTGCAACCGATCCTGAAGCGCTTCTTGCCTTCTTAACCGAGAAGGGACATCCTGCTTTGAGCATGGATCCCATTATGTAGGATTCTTTTTTAAGGAGCTTCACCAAACCTTATTTCGTTAACGAAAGAGGGGGCGGTGGAGCTCCTTTTCTTTTGTAAAGCTTTTGCCAAGCAAAACATGCTACATTGCTTTTGTTTGCTTTTCTTGGCAAAAGAAACCGTTTACGAAAGGAAAAACGCGCAATGCATACCATCACGTTTTCTATTGAAGGCGGCTCTGACCTAACCATTGAAGCTGCAGATGGCGCCAATGTTTTGGAAGTTGCACGCAATGCAGGAATATCTATAGATGCCCCCTGTGGCGGTGCCGGAACCTGCGGTAAATGCCGCTTAAAGCTGCTTGAAGGAGAAGTTGAAGGCGGCAAAAATAAGCGCAAGCCCCAGGAATACAATGAAGGCTGGCGCCTTGCCTGCCAAAGCACCGTTGTGGGCGATGTACATTTCATGGTGCCTGCGGAAGCAGCAAGCTTTGCACATGACATTCAAACCGCCGATCTTTCTTCGCAAGAAGAGCTTGACCGCTACAATCACGAGCTTTCAAACTTGTTCGCAAGCGGCATTGCGCGTGGCGTAGCGCAGGAAGGCTACGGTGTTGCTATAGACATTGGTACCACCACGGTAACTGCTGCACTGCTGGACTTGCAATCAGGCGAAATTCACGGTAAAGCAAGCGCAGGAAACGACCAGATTCGCTTTGGCGCCGATGTAATTAACCGCATTATCTCGCAAAGCAAACCCGGTGGCGTAGAGGCACTGCGTGAAGCTATTCGCGAAAATACCATTATTCCCCTGCTTCACGATTTATGCGCTCAGGCCGGCATTGAAAGCACCCAGATCAGCCGCTGCGTTATTGCAGGTAACACCACCATGGAGCACCTGTTCTTAGGAGCCAACGGTGATTCCATTCGCCTTGAGCCCTATGAGCCTGAGTTCCTGGAGCGTCATGGCGATACGGCAGAAAGCACCGGCTTGCCCCTTGCCCCTGGTGCGCCCGTTATCTTTGCTCCTAACGTGGGAAGCTACGTGGGCGGCGACATTACCGCTGGCGTGCTTGCCACCCTTTTGTGGGATAGCGACGAGATGTCATTCTTTATTGACTTAGGCACCAATGGAGAAATGGTCTATGGCAACCGCGATTTCATGCTTACCTGTGCGTGCTCGGCTGGCCCTGCTTTTGAGGGCGGCGACATATCATGCGGCATGCGCGCAACGCATGGCGCCATTCAAAAACTTACCATTGATGCCGAGAGCATGGATGCAAGCTATGAAACAGTGGGCGACTGTGCACCGGTTGGCTTGTGTGGCTCGGGCATTATCGATACGGTAGCAGAACTGTTCCGCACCGGCATTATTAGCGCCCGCGGCAAGTTTGCCCGCGAAGGGCGCCGCATTCGCCCTCTTAGCGGCGGCGGATGCGAATACGTTATTGCCTTTGAAGGGGAAAACGGCGCCAAGCGCGACGTGACCATTAACGAAACCGACCTGGACAACTTCATCCGCGCGAAAGGCGCCATTTTTAGCGCATTTCGCACCATGCTCAAATCGGTGGGCGCTACCCCCGATGATTTGGACCGCGTAATGATTGCCGGCGGCATTGGCAGCGGCATTGACATGGAAAACGCTATGTCTATTGGCATGCTTCCCAAAATGCCTCTTGAGAAATATCGCTACATTGGCAACAGCTCACTTACCGGAGCTTGCGCTATGTTGGTATCCGATGAAGCAGCCGATAAAGTGTTTGAACTGGGACAAAGCATGACGTATTTGGAGCTTTCCGTAGAGCCCGGATACATGGACGAATTTGTTGCCGCCTGCTTTATCCCCCACACTGATAGTACGCTGTTCTAACGAACAGCGTACTATCTCGACGCTGCGAAGCGCCTAGGCGCGCCATTTCACCCTTTTACGCTCCACGTCACGG
>CAVDDP010000360.1:0-2104 GCA_963607695.1 Hallerella sp. | reverse complement strand
GCTTGATAAGTTACGCCGTTCTGGTGAACGACGTTAAATTCCGCTGTTCTAACGAACGGCGTTAAATTCCGCCGTTTTGCCAAACGGCGGAATAGCTCGACGCTACGAAGCGCATGAAAGATTAAGCACATAAGGGAAAGGCATCGGCGAAAAAACTCGGCTTGGATAATGCTTCTTTGGAAAAACTCCAATCATGAAAGCGCTTATCCACAGCCTCGCAAAATCGCCTCAACCTTCCCCTTATGTGCAAAAGTTGTTACGTTGTTCTCATAAGCACCATTCGAAAGGAATTGACAAGTGAGTATTGATACCGCAACAGGAAAAGAAGCGCCCGCTGAAATTTCCTCAGAGCGGGTGAAAGATATTTTTAGCAGCATTGCCAAGAAGTACGAACGCTTTAATGCGGTGTCAAGTTTTGGGGCGTACAAAAGGTGGCTTTCGGGCATGATGCGTCAGGCGCCCATTACGCAGGCCGATGACGTGCTTGACATTGCGGGCGGCACCGGCGATGTTTCCTTCTACGTTGCAAAAACAAAACACCCGGCGCATATTCAATGCACCGATTTAGTAAACGAAATGCTTGATGTAGCACGTGCCCACGTGCAATTCGAAGGTAAAAATTGCGGCGTTCCCATTGATTTTGAAGTGGTAGATGCCCAGGATATTCCCTACGATAACAACAGCTACGATGCCATTACCATGGCATATGGTATTCGCAATATGCCTGATAGAGAGCGTGCGCTCTCTGAAATGTTTCGCGTTTTGAAGCCGGGCGGATCCCTAACGTGCCTGGAGTTTTCCACCCCGCCAAACCGCGTGTGGCGCGCGCTTTATAACTTTTATTTAAAGCACCTTATTCCTTTTTGGGGTGGGCTTATCACGGGCGATAAAGCGGGTTTTGTGTATTTGGCAAAAAGCATTAAAGCGTTTCCGAATCAGGAAGGATTAGCGCAGCTCATGCGCAATGCGGGCTTTGAAGAAATAAGCTGGAAGAACTACACCGGTGGCATTGCTGCCGTGCATGTGGCATACAAACCCAACACATTACAAAATTAATGCAAATTTTTTCTTGCACAATTAAGAACGTTATGGCAAAATAACGAACTCGGACGTGCGAAACGTCTTTTTGGGCGATTGGCGCAGCGGGAGCGCAGGTGCCTTACAAGCACAAGGTCAGGGGTTCAAATCCCTTATCGCCCACCATAAACTCTAAGACCCTCAGCAATGAGGGTCTTTTTGTTTCCAGCATACACTACCTCACAAATAAACCAAACGTATAATATCTGCCATTTCATCTGCACTAATAGCGAGTTTAAGATTTCGCATCATATTATTATCCCATGGCTGCTCAGAAACAAATCGCTTAACTTCCGCTTTAATAGAATTAGGTAAATCTATGTGTGTTCCAGGATTGAATAAGGCGCATAGCCTTAAAACGTCTCTTCGATGTTTATTGATTTCGTCACTTGAAACTCGTTTTCCTAACGCCTTGTCATCTGACAAATTTACCCATGCATGAATTTTAAAAACCGGAAGATAATCTAAAGACAGAACAGGAAGTCCATCGATTTCAACTATCCCCTTTTCCATAAGATCATAATATTCATTGTCAAGAAAGATGGCCGACAAGCTACCTGTAGCATCAACGGTTTGAAATCTTCCTAAGTCGGATTCTATTCCTTGAAGATTCTCTGGCCTTCGACTTAGCAATTCTATTTTTTGAGGAAAACTACTATCACTTGGAGATTCAAACCTATAGAGTTCATACCCCCTTGCTTTATTTTTATGTCGATAGCCAGCGGCTTCAACGAATTCAATAAACCTACGATAAAAAGCCTGGTCAAACGCTTCTGCAACAATAACCATATCAATGTCATGCGTTGCACGCTCAGGCGCACCGTATTCAGCAAAAATGAGATTGCATGCGGTGCCGCCAATAATCACATACCTGGTTGAGTATCCTTCAAACCATTTTTTAAATGTATTTAACCCTGGTACCATTTGCAATTCCTTAATGCCTGATTAAGAGCGAGCGAAACACGTTCATCTTTTTCATCAATAGTTAAAAGCATTGTTAGCAAATCAACACACCCGTTGTTAGCGA
>CAVDDP010000359.1:0-2108 GCA_963607695.1 Hallerella sp. | reverse complement strand
GAATTGAACGGGTAAATACTTTAGCAGCAAACGAAAGGAGGCACTCAGCCGCAATCGCACAAAATGCACGTTTCTGGCAGAAAATCCTTACCATCAACAATTTCCATAGCGTTTTGCCCCTACGTTCAATTTTTACGATTAGTTGGAAAGTGAGAATTGTAGCGCACTTTGCTGGCGCACTTATTTTTTTCAGGGTTCTCGCGCGCGTGCGGCGCTACACTTTACAGCAAATAAAAAACGCCGCTTTAAAAGGAATGCAATGAGAAATATCACAAACGCAGCTTTGAGTGCTGCCCAACCCTTAGCAGCAACCGCAACCGATGCCCCCGAAAAAAAGAAGAAAAAGAAGAGCGCGGTAAACGAGATGCATGCAAAAGTGCTGGTGGTGGGCGCGGGCATTGCGGGAACGTGCGCCGCGGTAAGTGCGGCGGAGGCGCTGGGCTTAGGGGAAGGTGTTGGGAAGAAATCGGTGGCGGTGTTGCTGGCAAGCAACGGGCCGGTGTTTTCGGGCTCAAGCTTTTTTCAGGGCACCTGGGGCTTAGGGCTTATTGCCCCTGTTAACAGCGCCGATGAAGAAGACTTGGTGCAAACCATTTTGCGTGTGGGCGAAGGTGTTGCAAACGAAGAGTTGGTTCGCAGTTTTGTGGCGGGAATTCGCCCTTCTATTGAACGCTTGAAATCGTGGGGCGTTTCCTTGAAGCAGGCAAGTGCAGGCGCGCATGACCAGCGCGAATACATTCCCTGCTTTGACCACAAGCACCGCGCGTGGCATGGCATAGAGCGCGAGCCGTATGTACGCGCCATGAGCAAGCGCATCTGTAACGCAGGCGTTACGGTAAAAAGCGGCTGGGAGCTTTTAGATATAGATGCAGAAGCGCGCGTTGCTACTTTTTTTGCACGGGATGAGAGCATTTCTGCGACGAATCAAAGTGTTTCCGCAGGTCAAAATGCCAAAGCTGCAAACCAAAACGCCAAAGCTATAGACCAGAGCGTCGAAGCCGCAAGTCAAAATGCCAAAGCTGCAGGCCAAAACGCCTCTGTCGCAGGCCAAAACGCCTCTGTCGCAGGCCAAAGCGCCGAAGCTGCAGGCCAAAGCGCAGATGAGCCAGCAAAAGAAACCTGCTCTCGCGCTGCAACCTGCAGCAAAGTGGCGGAATGCGGCAAAGCGGTTGAACCCTGCTTCGTGCAAGTACATTACGATGCGCTGGTACTGTGCACAGGCGGCGCAAGCAGCCTTTTTACCCGCCATCTTACGAAAGACGATTGCTGCGCCACCGTGCAAGGGCTTGCACAGCTGGCGGGGTGCCGCCTTACCAACATGGCGTTCATGCAATTCATGCCTGGAATAGTTTCGCCTGTTCAGGGTGTTGTTTTTAACGAAAAAACGTTTCGCTTTATGGCGCTTGAACCGCGTGTTCAAGAAGCGCTTGGCGGCGCGCAAGAAGCCCAACGCCTTCTTGACCTGCGCAGCACCTATGGCCCCTTTACCTGCCGGCTGGAATCGTGCGCCATCGATTTTGCCATTGCGCAGGCAAAGAAACACGCTGCGCATGAAGAAGCGACCGAAAGCACAACGAACACAACAACTCCGGAAAGTACTGATAGCACCGCAAGCACCGCAAGCGCGCAAGGCCTTGCGCTTCTCCCCCAGTTTGAAAACGTTGAAGCGCTGCCCGAATTTGTGCAAACGTATTTAAGCTGGCTCAAAGACAAGGTGGGTGTAAGCGAAAACACGCCGCTTTGCATTGGGCTTTATGCGCATGCGAATAACGGGGGCATTGCCATTGACCAGCACGGATACACAGGCGTTCCCGGCATTTATGCAGCAGGGGAATGCACGGGCGGCATGCATGGCGCCGATAGATTAGGAGGGCTTTCCAGCGCAAATGGCCTGGTATTTGGCATGCGCGCAGGTGAAAGCGCTGCCCGGTTTGTGCGAAAAGCAGAAGCAGCTGGAACAAGTGACACAACAGGCACAAGCAACGCGACGAACACATGCGGCAGCGACGCAGCAAGCGCGGGCAGTATAGCAGGTGTGCACGGCGGCAGCGACGCGGCAGGCACAAACGGCGCGGCAGCGCCAGCACCTTCCCCTTCTCTTCCTGCGT
>CAVDDP010000358.1:0-2120 GCA_963607695.1 Hallerella sp. | reverse complement strand
GAGTAGGGCAGAACTTGTATTGAGTAGCGCAGGACTCGTACGGAGTAGGGCGAGACCCGTGGTTATAAGGCTTAGCTGTTTCGTGCGGCTTCAAGGGTAAGCAAAATGCGATTTTCCCGGTTAAGCGCCGATGCCTCAGGGTCATAATCCAGCACCACAATGGTCATGCCGGGGAAGCGCTGCGCTAGGGAATGCAAGCTGCCACGCGCTTGAACATGCCCTTTTAAGCAGCCAAAACTTTGCAGGTAAATAACATAGCGCACACCTTTATCATAGAAGTTCTGCAATTGGTCATAGTAGTGAACATCGCTGGTAAACAGCGCATTGAGTTCAGGAAACACGGGAGTGCAGCCGTTCTTTTTTATAAGAGCTGCCAAGTTGTCGTTCAGGTATGAATCAAAAACAAGCGGGGCTGTTCCCAGAACTCCTACCAGGGGTTTGCGCTCGGTGTTTTCAAGCGCCGCGCTTTCAGGCGCTATGCGCTCAGGAGTTGCGCTTTCAGTGATGCACGCGCTGCTGCAGGCGCTGCCCTGCACCTCCACGCCAGCAGGCTCTGCTGCCGTGCATGCTTCTGTTGGCCATGAATCTTCCCAGCTCACTTCAATGTTTCTGCCGGTAGCGCGCCGCAGGAAAAACGGAACACTCATAAGCACACACTCTTGGCATACGTTGGGAAGCACCAGCTTGGAAAGCTGCGGGCATGCTTGCAAAATGCGCAAACTGCGGCCAATAATAACAGCAGTGGAGTAGCACAAATCGCGGGTGTACAAGCGGGCCGCTTCAACATCGGCAGCACATAAGTTGCTGAATGCTAAAACGCTTCCTTCTTTGGCGTGCTTAAGTATGTTTTCACCAAGGGGAGCTGTTTCGTTTAAGGAAGCAATATGTCCTACGCCTTCCTCTTCCCCTTGATTTTTTAGATTACCTGGTACTGTTTGCGCTGATAAAGCGGGCGTTTTAGGGGCAAAGTCAATTTGCTCTATGTTTTCTGCCAGGGTGCGCAGGCGAATGCGCAAGTGCGCGGTGTCTACCATTTCGTCCACCTTGAGCGCCGTGAAAAGGTGCCCCTGCTTTTGAATGTAGTCACCAGCGCTTATAACGCTAATGCCGTCGTACAGGCAACCAAAAGCGTAAAGAGCCACCACATCAATGCGCTCGTGAGCGAACGCATAGTTGGCTAAACGCATAAGGTGAAGCGCCTTTTTCCAGCCGGTTTTAAGCGCTTCGTCTATGGGCCGCGGAGCTTCATCGTAGGAAACAACATTGGGCGACAAAACAGCAAACCCCAGGTTAGACAGTACTTCATCGATGCGATGCCCCGTTGCGGCATCGGTGTGGTAGGGGCGCCCCGTAAGAAGAATGCCGTGGTGGTGCTTGTTGGAAGCAACCCACGCCAGCGCTTTTTCGTTTGCCGCGCGCACAATGTCTTCGTGGGCCGTTTGCGCGTTGGCCCCCTGGTTCAGTGCTTCTTCGAACTCTTGGGCAGAAAGCGAGCAGCCCGCCTCTTTAGAAAGCGCGCTTACCGCTTTGAACACTTCGTGGTAAGCACTATCGGAATCGGCAATTTTCAGGGGGTTTGCTGAAGACAGTACGGGGCTAATCATGTGCTTGGTAATTTCGAAAGAGAGCATGGCGCCATCTTGAAGTGCTTTTACGTATTCAGAAGATACGCTGCAATTTGAGCCGTGCATATAACAAGGCATGAACACATGGGTGGCTCCTGCGCCAACCAGCTGCTTTAAGCGTCGGTGCGAAAGTTTGGCAGGATAGCAGACGCTTTCCGAGGGAATGGTTTCGGCTCCGGCGTTATCAACGCGGAAGTGCCGTAGTGCTTCTTCGCGCGGAAGCACTACGCTGAAGCCCAGCGCCTGGAAAAAGGCATGCCAAAACGGAACGAACCGGTAGGTGAGCAGGGTATTCATAATGCCTACGCGAATATGCGCGCGCTCTCCTGTTCCTTCAGCGTTGGGGATGCGTTCAAGCAGCGAACGCTGCACCGCAATGGCATTTGGTGCATGCGTGGCGTGCGTCTTTTGCGTGTTTGCGTAGAGCTCCAGCGCTTTTCCGCAGCGGTTTCCGCCAATGTAGTTGCGCGGTTGGGCTCCCTCAACGGTTACCAC
>CAVDDP010000357.1:0-2121 GCA_963607695.1 Hallerella sp. | reverse complement strand
CATAAGTGTTCCTCCTGGCTCCTATTTTGGTCCAAGAAAACCACCGCACTCCCCTCCTCCGTCTCCTGTTCAACAGAACCACGCAATTATAAAACGGCACAACTAAAGAGCTTCGCCGAGCGGTACCAAATGTAGAGCCACTCACCCACGGGGTTTCCCATGGCTCCCTTATACATGGCCCATACGTACCAATACCAGCCAACAACCGCTACCGCCGCCAGGAAGTGCCATTGTTCCTGCTTGGTTGCAGGGCGTCCAAAATACAGCGGCAAAATAGCAAGCGCTTCGTCAATGCTATACCCCGACCCTTGTGCAACAAAATTTCCCAGGTCACAAGCCGCATCACCCATGGCAGCATACTCCCAGTCTATAAGGCGCATCTCGTTGCCACGCACCAAAAAATTAGGGCCATAAAAATCGTTGTGACAAAGCACGGGCTTGCCCGCCATGGCGCGCATTTTTGTAGCAATTTCGCCAATACGCTGGGAAAGCGCATCAAAATCACGCGGCAAGGGGTAATTCATGGCACGCAGCATATTGGTAATTTTGACTCCATCGTCATAAAAATCGAAAGAATACGGAATACTTTTGCCCGCGGTATGAAGGCGGCGCCCCATTTGCAGCGCTTGCTCAACGTGGGCTTTATTATGGTAGTCAAACTCAGAGCATCCCTCTATGTAGCGAGAAATTTTCCACCCTTCGTCGGGCTGCTCAAAAATAAACGTATCGTCGAGCCCCAGCTCTTTTGCAATATTAAGAGCAAGCGCCTCGGCTTTGCGGTTTACAATTTCTTCTGTGCCGGTGCCGGGGTGGCGGTAAATGTATTTTTGGCCGCGCACTGAAAACAGCGTGGATAAATTGGTAAGGCCAGCTTTAACAGGAGAAACGTTACTTATATCCTCACGCGTGCAATCAAGCGTTTTGCAGATATTATCCAGAATACAGCTATCAACATTGGTGAAAAAGTCGCGGTCGAATGCCACTAAATCTGCCACTGTGTCAAACTCATAAATGGCGCCTGCGGCCTGCACTTTTGCATAAATTTCCATCTGAGAAATATGCCGCGATAAAATGGATTCCCAAATTTTATGATACGTTTCGGGGGCATCGTAGTCGGCCTGAATAAAAGTTAAAAGCTTTTGCGAAAACGCTTCGTTAAAATACGCGGGTCCAACTGAATAGTATTCTGAGTTTTTGGGCGTTTCCTCGGCAATTCTTTTCACGCGGCCTGTTTTGTCACAGGTTACCAGGTATTTGCTTTCAGTGGTTGCGGAAGTGCCCGGCGCCGCAGCAGCGCCGCTTGCCGCCACCGACAAATACGGGCGATACTCATACGCACGAAAAATATTTTCAGGGTAATACTCATCTGAACAGCACACATAGCTGTTACCAAGCGCCGTGCGCGCACAGTAAAGCGAGGCATAATTCCCGCGTTCGGCATACTGGGGGTTTACCTCAATGCTTACCCCAAACTCATCTTCAAGGTAGAAAAATTCTTCCTTCATATAGCCCACTACCACCACAATGTTTGAAATGCCCACTTGTTTAAGCTGGCGAATAAGGCGCTCAATAAGAATTTCTCCACGCACTTCAAACATTGCCTTAGGCTTTTCGAAAGAAAGTGGCGCAAAACGCTTTGCCATGCCTGCTGCCAAAATAACAGCACTTTGCACGCGATACGGCTGCATGGCGCGCATTCCTTGCACCGTAACGCAAGCTGTTTGGTCAAGGTAGTTCATGGCGCACAGCTCGCGCACCGCTTTATTTACGGCGCCCAACGAAATACCGGCACTCAAAGCTATTTCACGCTGCGTTTTTTTAGGTTGCTCTATGCAAGAAAACAGCACTTCAAACTGGGTTTTACTCAGCTGGAGCGAACCGTTGCTTGCACTATTTTCTGATAAGGTCATCGTTCTTTCCTGAAAAGTGCTTCATATTTGCTTCACAAAATGTTCACAGGGCATAATAGCCAACCGTACCCAAACATGCAAACTTATTTGGGGCAGCGGCAGGGGTATTCTACATACAGAAGGGGTAATCCCCGCACAGAAGCTGGAAGTATTCTGCGTACAGAAGCTAAGGGTATTCTGCATACAAAAGGGGTAATCCCCCGTACAGAAG
>CAVDDP010000356.1:0-2125 GCA_963607695.1 Hallerella sp. | reverse complement strand
TAGCGCCACCGGCGCACCCCACGGGAACACGGCGGCCAAATGCCAGGCGCAATACGCACGCCACATAATGCACGCGCTCTTTTTCTACCGAGGAAAGCTCGCAGCGCGCTTCTTTACTTTTCGTAAGCTTGCACACACCGGTGCAGTAAGGCGAAAATTGCCGCAGCTCACACATAACCTGCGCAATTTCTGCGCCGGTAGCCTCGGCAAAAAGCGGCTCGATGCCCGTCATAAATTGCAAGCCAGCATTTTGAATGGCACGCATGGTAGCAAGCCTGCGTTCAGGGGAAATGCTGGTAACCACGCCTTCACGCAGGCGCAGCGCATGATATGCCACTTGCGCCCCCGCCTCATGCAGGCGGCGTGCCTGGGCAACATCCATATCGGCGCAGTTCACCATAACCGCCACGTTGGGGGCTGCTTCATGAACACGGCTCACTGCCTCTTCCAAAAGCGAAAACGGATAAGCTGCCGTTGCCATAAGCGAAATAAGATGAGCGCCGCCCTCGTTAAAAACGCGAGCAGCAGATACCACATCGTCTAAATCTACAAGCATTGCTTCTTTATCTTTGATCTCTTCCGGTGAATGAAAAAGCGCCTGATTGCACGCCGCATGCGAACAATACTGGCAATTCTCGGGGCACGGAAGGTGGTCAAGCCCAATCTGAGCATGAATAAACCCGCGCCCTTTGGCAGCCTGGCGCGACATTTCATCGGCCTGCGCCATTACATATTCGCCACTTGGTGTGTTGTGGGGCAAATCCAAAAGATATGCCAGCTGCTCACAGGTTAGCTCTTCTTCGTTATATGCTTTATCTACCAGGCTTTTTACCCGGGTTTCAATGCGCTCGCTCGTAATTTCACTCATAGTTACTCTGCCCTTTTTTCTGGTGAAGCCACCGGCCACATCATTTCCGCATCAAGCGCAAAACGCTGTACTTCCCCCACGTTTGCAACATCGGTTGAACGCACGGAAAGCTCCAAAAGCGTGCTTCCTACCAGCACCTTTACGCTACTGAGCGGGCCTAGCGGCACCACTTCCTGCACGGTGCCTTCAAACACGCGCGCTTCTGCCCGCTGTACCCGCTGTACCCGGTCCGCCGGCTTCGCCTGCGCCTGCTGCGCCCGGTCTGCCGGCTTCGCCTGCTGCGCCTGCTCCGCCGGCTTCGCCTGCTGCGCCGCCTGCACCACACGCGCCGCCTCGGGGCGAATGCACAAAACGCACTCCCCATCAGGCAGTTCAGAGCCCGCAAACTCAAACGTGCCCAAAGCGCACGTCACGTGCGCGCCCTGCTTTGTAGCAGGCACGTAATTCTTCCAGCTGAAAAATTCCGCCACTTCATAGCTTGCAGGGTGCGTGTAAAACTCTTTGGGCTGGGCGTACTGCAAAATGCGCCCGTTATGCATAAGCGCAATACGCGTTGCCATTTCAACCGCTTCTTGCTGGTCATGCGTAACAAACACCATGGTGGTGCCGGTTTCTTTATTCAGGCGGCGAATATGCTGGCGCATAGAAACGCGCAGCTTTGCATCCAGTGCACTTAACGGCTCATCCAAAAGCAGCACTTTGGGGTGCGTCATTAACGCGCGCGCCAAACTTACGCGCTGCTCTTGCCCGCCCGAAAGCTCGGTTGCACGCTTTTTTCCCATGCCCGGCATGTCAATAAGCTGCAACAATTCTTCGGTGCGCTTTTGATACTCCTCTTTGGGCATGGTGTGATTCACGCGCGGCGCAAAATTAATGTTTTGCTCCACCGTCATATTGCGAAACAGCAGCGACTTTTGGAACACCATAGCAATGGGGCGCTTTTCCGTGCGCACGCCTTCCATATCTTCGCCATCAATAATAATTTTGCCCGCATCTTGCTGCTCAAGGCCTGCAATTGTTTTCAGAAGCGTTGTTTTACCGCAGCCACTTGAACCCAAAAGCACCAGAATTTCGCCCTCGTTTACCTGCAGGTCAACGCCACGAATAACCGGCTCACCCGCAACGTAACTTTTCTGAATGCCTTGTATTTCTAGAAAACTCATACGATTCCCCCGTGTTGGAGATGCGCGCTTCTTCAATTTCGCTTGACGGCGAATTCTTTTTCACCTTGTCATTTGCCAAAAGCCCGCTAAATAT
>CAVDDP010000355.1:0-2133 GCA_963607695.1 Hallerella sp. | reverse complement strand
GTTCGCAGCATGTGTCATCGCTGTGGTTGCTGTGTGCGCCGTGTGGCTGCAGGACATGCCCGATTGCTCCACCGCCGAAGACTTCAACCGTTCCCACGACACCGAGGTGTATGCCAACGACCACACCACTTTGCTTGCGCGCTTCCAAATGGAGTACCGCATTCCGCTGGAGTCGCTTGACAACGTGGCAGACTACGTGGAGCAAGGCGCCATTGCCGTGGAAGACCAGCGCTTCTACAGCCATAACGGCGTGGACCCCCTAAGCATCATTCGTGCCATTGCGGGAAACATTGCCGGCAACGGCTTCTCGGGCGCTTCTACCATTACGCAGCAGCTGGTGCGTAACACCGTTTTGGCTGATGAAATGACCGATATGACCATCAAGCGCAAGGTGCGCGAGGCCTATGCGGCATTCAAAATGGAAGAGCTTTTCACGAAAGACGAAATTCTTCTGCTGTATTTGAACACCATCAACTACGGGCAGGGCGCCTATGGCATAGAGGCGGCAAGTCAGCGCTACTTCTCAAAGAGCGCCAGCGAGCTCACGCTGGCGGAAGCGGCGCTTTTGGCGGGCATTCCGCAGTCGCCCGTGTACAACAACCCCATCGATTTCCCTGATCACGCCCTTGACCGCCGCAATGTGGTGCTTGATCGCATGGTGGAGTGCGGCTACATCACGCAAGAGCAGGCAGACGAAGCGAAAAACCAGCCCATTGAGCTCAACGTTTCGTGGAATTCTCAGCAGGGTTTGGAAGCGTACCCCTATTTTGCCAGCTACGTGCGCCAGCAGCTCTACGAATCGTACGATTTAACCACGGCGGAAATTTTCCAGGGCGGCCTTACGGTTTACACCACGCTTGACCCCGAGATTCAGGAATATGCGGAAGCTGCCGCCGAAGAAAAAGAAAGCCAGGTAACCGACGAGTTAAGCGTGGCGCTTGTTGCCATTGACCCCGATACGGGCTACATTAAAGCCATGGTGGGCGGCAAGGATTACGACGAAAACCAGTACAACCTGGCAACGCAGGGCGTGCGCCAGGCGGGTTCTTCCTTCAAAACCTTCACGCTGGTTGCTGCCCTTGAGCAGGGCATAAGCCCCCAAACCACGGTGCGCTGCACTTCAAAAGTGAAAATTGGCGACTGGAGTGTGGAAAACATCTACAGCATCAATTACGGTGACCGCTCTATTGCGCGCGCCTTCGCTGTTTCTTCCAACACCGGTTTTGCGCGCCTGATTAGCGCTATTGGCCCTGAAACGGTGGTGGAAACCGCCAAGCGCATGGGTATAACCTCGGAGCTTTCTGCGGTGCCGGCGCTTACGCTGGGCGTTTGTTCCGTTTCGCCGCTGGAAATGGCAAGCGCCTATGCCACCATTGCAAGCGGCGGCATTTATTACGAGCCCGTTTGCATTACGGAAGCATACGACTATAAGGGCACCCTGGTTATAGACAACACGAACCCGCAAGGCACGCGCGTTATCAGCGAAAACGTGGCAAGCGCTGCTATTGAGGTCATGCGCCTGGTGGTTGAAAGCTACGAGGGCACCGGCCGCGACGCCGCGCTTTCAAGCGGGCAAGTGGTTGCGGGCAAAACAGGCACGTCGGAAAACTACATGGACAGCTGGTTTTGCGGTATTACCCCGCAGCTTTCCGTTGCGCTTTGGATGGGCGACCCGTCAAATGTGGTGTCCATTCCCAGCAACATTTCGGTTTGCAGCGCCTTCGCCACGTTTATGAATGCGTATATGGAAGGCCGCGAAACGGAAGATTTCCCCACGGCAGACCCACCCACCTACACGAAAACGTTCAAAAACGCTGACCTTGATATAACGGGCATTACTTCCTCAAGCTCAACGGTAACAACAAGAGACACTACGGGCTTAACGGCAGAAGAGGCACGCCAGCTGCTCAATGGAAAAAACGTGGTGTATCAGGAAGTATATAGCGATACGGTTCCCGCGGGAACAGTTATCAGCCAATCAACGGATGGCAGCACTATTACGGTTGTTATCTCGAAGGGTCCGGCTCCTACGAGCACTGACCCCGTAACGCCTGACCCGGTAACCCCCGACCCCGTAACGCCAGACCCAGAGCCCGACACTCCTGACCCTGACCCGGTAACGCCCGACCCTGA
>CAVDDP010000354.1:0-2134 GCA_963607695.1 Hallerella sp. | reverse complement strand
CGGCAGGTAGATGCCCAGGCCAATCATCATGGCAGGGCCGCCTGCGCAATGGATAATAAACCCAGCCGCAATGCCTACCAAAAATGCCGGCAAGCACGAAATGCCGCCCACCAAATTTGCCACCACGCTTGCCTGGGCCGAAACAAATAGTTGCCCCGCTCCAAAAGCGCCGGTTCCGTAATTCTGCGCAAGGGCGTACAGCGCTAAAGCAGAAACGAATGCGCCCAAAATGCCGCCAATCGCTTGCCCAATGAGCTGGGCTTTTGAGCTTGTTCCAATGATGTGGCCAGCCTTGAAATCGTTCATCACGTCGCCGCCCAGGCCGCACGCAATGGCAATAACGGCAGCCACAAAGAAAAGCTGTACCTGAGGCGTGTCGCCCAGCGCTGCGCATATAAGCAGCACAATAAGGCCAAAAATTTCCATGGGGTCAATGCCGGTTTGCCCTACCGACTGCGCCGCCATGGCAACCGTAACAAACGAGAACAGCACAATAAGAACGCTTGAGGCGGGTCCAATTCCCAAAATCAGGCACAGCGCACAGGCAATAACAGCTGCTGCTAAGGCAAAAATGCCGGCCGTGAGCTTCTCCTTTGAGTTTTGTGCTTTGGTGCCTGCTGCGTTAGAAGCACAAGGGGAAGAGGCAGGGGAAGCGCCCGCACTGCGTCCTGCGCCTGCGCCGCGACCTGCACCTGCACTCGAGCCACGACCTGCGCCTGCGCCGCGACCTGCACCCGCACTGCGTCCTGCGCCTGCGCCGCGACCTGCGCCTACACTCGAGCCACGCCCCACGCGCCCGCGCACACCGCGCAGCAGAATATCCTTCACCACAACCGCAATGCCAAAGCCAACCATAAGCCCCATACCTAAGCAGCTGTTGATGCTTTGCCCTTCCGCAACACTAAAAAGCCCTGCGGCACTGCCGCCTGTCACAATAAGCACCTGGCCCAATGCGCCCGAAAACCACGCAATCATGGCTCCGGTGCCCACCAAAAAGCCAACAGCCAGCATCATGGGGCTCAGGTAAATGCCAAACGTGATGCCCGGCACGGCAAGGTTGCCCAGAATCATTGAGGGAATGGCGCCCGCCGCATCGCGCAACGCGGCAAAAATGCCCGCAAAGCCCATGGCTCCAAACAGCTTTGCGCCCGTTTTTCCGCCCGTGTTTCCGGCGTAGAGCGTTTCGGCCGCGGCTTGCCCCATGGGGAACTCCAGCGCTTCCTCCTCGATAAAACGGCGGCGCAAATATCCGCAGGCCACAAGCCCCAAAAGTACGCCCGCCAGCGCGATAAGAATCATCTGTACAAGCGACACATCGCCCAAACCCAGCATCCAAATGCCGGGGATAGTAAACGCCAAGCCGCCCGCTACCATGGCGCCGGCCGACATGATTGTGTGCGTGACATTTGCTTCATTCAGCGAGCGCGAGCCCAAAACGCGCAGGAAAAAAAGCGAGATCAAGGCCGCAAAAACAATGGGCCAGGGAAGAGCGCCCATCTTGAGCGCGGTGTACATAGACGCGGCAGTAATTACCACGCAGCCAATGCATCCAATAACAATGCTGCGAAGTGTGAGCTGCCCTTTCATGCTGCTGCAGGGCGCACTTTGCCCTGCTGCCGATTCGCAGGGCGCACTTTGCCCCGCCTGCCCTTTAAGGCTTTTCATATTTTTCCTTCTTTCGGTATATCCGCCGCCCCTTTTTGGCCGGTCGGGTTACGGCGCGTAGTATACAATGTTCACGCGCCCCGCGCGGCGCAACTGCAAGATTTTTGACTACCGGGTGGTGTTGGTAATATGAGTGCTGGTAAAAATGGGGAAGTGTTTGGAGAAGTTCCTGGCGTGAACGGCGTTGCATGTAAGGAAGTACTCGGCGTACGTGGCGCCGCGGCTGCTGCAGGTGTGGAAGCGATCGGCGTACGTGGCGCTGCGTCTGCTGCAGGTGTGGAAGCGATCGGCGTACGTGGCGCTGCGTCTGCAGGCGCTGTGAGTGAGGTGAACGGGGAAGTGACCGGCGCACGTGGCGCTGCGTCTGCAGGCGCAGTGAGTGGTGCAGGCGCAGTGAGTGGTGCAGGCGCAGTGAGTGGTGCAGGCGCAGCGAGTGGTGCAGACGCAACGGGCGCATGCGTGCTGGCAG
>CAVDDP010000353.1:0-2138 GCA_963607695.1 Hallerella sp. | reverse complement strand
ACTGCCGAAGATGTTCTATCTATCTACGAGAAAGAAAAGCCGCTGGGTGTAATTGCCCAATTCGGCGGCCAAACGCCGTTGAACCTGGCAAGCCAGCTTGAGCGAGCCGGCGTGAAGATTCTTGGCACCAGCCCTGAAATTATCGATTTGGCGGAAGATCGCGACCGTTTCCGCGAAGTTATGGACACCCTGGAAATTCCCATGGCGGAATGCGGCTTTGCGGCAAGTGTAGACGAAGCGCTTGAGATTGCTCACAGAATTGGTTACCCCGTTATGGTGCGTCCTTCCTATGTTTTGGGCGGGCGCGGCATGGAAGTGGTATACGACGACGCAAACATGCGCAACTACATGGCAGCAGCAATTGGCGTTACGCCTGATAGGCCAATCCTTATCGACCGCTTCCTTAATCATGCACTGGAATGCGAAGCCGATGCCATTTGCGATGGAACCCACGCCTTTGTTCCTGCTGTTATGGAGCACATTGAGCTGGCGGGCATTCACTCCGGCGACTCCGCGTGTATTTTGCCGTCACTGAATATTACCGATGAGCAGCTGAAAACTATCAAGGAATACACGCGCCGCATTGCCGAGGCTATGCACGTATGTGGCCTGATGAACATTCAGTACGCCATTGAAAACGGCACGGTTTATGTGCTGGAAGCAAACCCGCGTGCAAGCCGCACGGTGCCGCTGGTTTCAAAAGTGTGCGGCATTCAAATGGTGCAAATTGCAACCGATGTTATCACCGGTGAATTCACGGGTAACCCCTCGCCGGTAAGCCAACTTAAAGAGGCGCAATACAAGCATTACGGCGTAAAAGAAGCAGTGTTCCCGTTCAATATGTTCCCCGAGGTAGACCCCGTATTAGGGCCTGAAATGCGCTCAACCGGCGAAGTTTTGGGCTTGGCAGATACGTTTGGCGAAGCCTTCTGGAAAGCGCAGGAAGCAACACAAACCGTGCTGCCTAAGGGCGGAACCGTTCTTATTTCCGTTTCTGACCTGGATAAACGTGACCTTGTGGAAGTGGGTACCTTGTTCAACAAAGCAGGGTTTGAAATTGTAGCAACCCACGGAACGCGCGACGTGCTGCTTGAGGCAGGCATTCCTGCAACGCTTACCTTGAAAGCAAGCGAAGGCCGCCCGAACTTGATTGACATGATTTTAAATGAGCAGGTAGACCTTATAGTGAACACGCCTTCTGCCAATGTGAAATCAACGGATGACGGTGCCCTGATTCGCCGCACTGCCATTAAGATGCATGTGCCGTATTTCACCACCATGGCTGCAGCACGGGCTGCTGCCCTGGGTATCATTGATATCAACGAAAAGGGCTCAAGTGCGGTGAAATCGCTGCAAGCCATCCATGCTGATATTAAGTAGTACAAGCACTTATCAAGCTTGAAAGGGCAAACATAAGAGTATACTGCCCTTGCCTATTTGATTGTAATGCGGGTGCGCAGAGGTGCGCACCCGCATGTGTATCCCCCAAAGGATTAAATTATGACTGAAAATCGCTATATTGATACCCGCGGTTGCTGCGCCCAGCCCGTTTCGTTTACGGAAGCCGTAGTAAAAGGACTGGCCGACGGCGGTGGACTTTTTGTTCCCCAGAACATTCCTTCTATGACGCTTGAGGAAATTGTGGCGCTTGCCAACCTGCCGTATGCGCAACGAGCAGCCGCTGTGTACAAACGTTTTGAAATTGACTTGCCCTCTGAGCTTATTGACCAGCTTATGGCTGGCGCGTACGGTGCGCAGTTTGATAGCGAAGACATTTGCCCGCTAACCGCGCTTGATAGCAAAACATTCATGCTGGAATTGTGGCATGGTCCTACAGCTGCTTTCAAAGATATGGCATTGCAATGCTTGCCGCGCTTCTTTAGCGCAAGTGCAAAAGCGCTACGTGAACAGGGAAAACTTGACCATCATTTCATGATTCTGGTTGCTACCTCGGGCGACACCGGCAAAGCAGCGCTTGAAGGTTTTCGCGATATCGATGGCGTTTCAATTGGCGTTATGTACCCGCATGGCGGCGTGAGCGACATTCAGTTCAAGCAAATGGCAACACAAGCGGGCAACAACGTGCGCGTGTGGGCCGTTGAGGGCAATTTTGACGATTGCCAAAGCGGCGTAAAAAC
>CAVDDP010000352.1:0-2160 GCA_963607695.1 Hallerella sp. | reverse complement strand
ATTCTTGTACAGGTAGGTGCGTCAGAGTTCTGTAAATCGCAATTCTTGTACAGGTTATAGTGCTTCTTGTTAGTATGGGCACAAATGTATTGTTTAACGAACCCTTGAGAGGAGGGGGCAATGAACAAACCATTAGATTACATTTATCCAAACCCTCCTTTAGGGCTTGACCCGCGCGCGTTGGATTTGGAGCGCATTCCTCAGCATGTTGCCATTATTATGGATGGCAACGGGCGCTGGGCAAAGGCGCGTGGCAAAAACCGCTTGAGCGGGCACAAGGCTGGAATAGAGGCAGTGCGTGAATCTATTCGCATGGCGTCTGACCTGGGAATTCGCTACCTTACTATCTATTCTTTTTCCTCGGAAAACTGGAAGCGTCCGCCCGATGAAGTTATTGGACTTATGGATTTGTTTGCCAAAACCATGCTGGCAGAAGTAGATGAGCTTCATGAAGAGCACGTGCGTGTGATGACCATTGGCGATTTGTCGAAGCTTCCGCCTAAAACACGTGATGCGTTTCAGCAAGCGTGGGAGAAAACGAAAAACAACACGGGCATGACGCTTGTTGTTGCCGTGAATTATGGCGGGCGCCAGGAAATTCTGGATGCGGCCGCTGCGTATGCGCGTGCGGTACTTGCGGCGCATGAACAAGGGGAAGAGCTTGAGTGCACGGAAGAAAACTTTGCCCAATTCTTATACACTGCCAACATCCCCGACCCTGAGCTGCTGATTCGTACCAGCGGCGAAATGCGCATATCCAATTTTTTGCTGTGGCAAATTGCTTACTCTGAGTTTGTGGTTACCGATGTGCTGTGGCCCGATTTTGACCGCTACGAGTTTTTGCGTGCGCTGCTTGAGTACCAAAGCCGCGACCGCCGGTTTGGGGGAGTGAAGTAGCTGTGTCGGAATCTGAAGAGAAAAAAGACAAGCGCAACCTGCAAGAGTGGCCGCATGACCCCGAGCCGGGCACGTTTCGCGATAAGTTTCGCCAAAGCCGCTACAACGATGGCACCCAAGAGCGCACCGAGCCCACCCGTGGCGAGCGTTTAAAAGATGCCGCCTATGAGAAAGCGCCCGACCGTTTTAAGAACGCTTCCGATTTGCAAGTACGCCTGCGAACAGGCTTTATATACATTGTGCTTACACTTGCGGGCATTGCTATTGGCGGCTGGGGCTTAGTGGTAATGCTCTCTGTTACGGCGGGAATTTGCGCTGGTGAGTTCTACTACATGCTGCGCAAAGATTCCAAGCTGCCCAATGAGTTTTTGGGAATTGCGGGCGCTGTTGCGTTTCCGCCGGCAGCGCACCTGGGGGGTTTAGCAGGGTGCATGTTTGTTTCGCTGGTGCTGCTTTTGGCGCTTTTGGTGTGGTACGTGTTTTGGCTGCGTGCGCGCATTGCCGATGTGGGCGTGAGCTTTTTTGGCGCGCACTACACCGGCTTGCTGCTTTCCAGCTTTGTGCTTATTGATCGCGCGCTTGAATGGCCCTACAGCTCGCTTGTTCTGTTTGTTATTTTCGCCAGCGTATGGCTAAACGACGGCATGGCGTACCTGGTGGGCAGCAAAATTGGCAAGCGCAAGTTGGCGCCGCATATTAGCCCTAATAAAAGTTGGGAAGGCTTTGTGGCGGGCATTGTTACCTCTATGGCCGTGTGGTGCACGCTGATTCTTATTCCGGTGGTGAATATTTCGGTAGTGCAAGCGCTGGCGTTTGGCTTGATTTGTGGTTTGATGAGCGTTTTGGGCGATTTAGCGGAAAGCCGCATTAAGCGCAACTCGGGCGTTAAAGATTCAGGCACTATTATGCCTGGTCACGGCGGCCTTTTAGACCGCACTGATTCCATGTTTATTGCGGCGGCAGTGGCATTTGTTCTTTTGACGCTGGGAAATTGTATTGTGGTGCCGTTTTAGGGGTGTGCTGCCAAACCCTTCCCCTGATTGTTTATAAGAAGGTTTCATGAAACGAATTGCTGTTATAGGTTCATCGGGTTCTATTGGAACACAAACGCTTGACGTGTGCCGTCAGCATGCCGATAAGCTTGCCGTTACCGCTTTGGCAGTTGGCACGCGCGTTAACGTTTTGGCTGCTCAGGCCGCTGAATTTGGCGTGAAAAACTGTGCGGTGGGAAAGGACGAACTTGCCAACACTGCTGCTGGTGCT
>CAVDDP010000351.1:0-2171 GCA_963607695.1 Hallerella sp. | reverse complement strand
GTGGATGATTGACGACGATGGTCTTCTTACCGTCCGCCCTGCCAACGGTGCAGAATCTGGCACGCTTGGCACCTGGGAAGATCTTTATGGCGCACCATGGCAAAATAAAAAGCTCTCTATTAAATCAGTGAAAATTGAAAACGGCGTTTCTGCAGCAACCTGTTTTGGCATGTTTGCAGGGTGCCCGAACCTTACCAAGGCTGACTTATCTGGTCTTGATACCTCAGATGTAAAAAATATGGCCTACATGTTCTCTGATTGTTCAAATCTTGAAGAGGTCAAACTCTCTAACATCAAGACTTCTAACGTAACAGGCATGGCCTACATGTTCGTCCGTTGTTCAAAGCTTACTTCTCTTGACCTTTCAAGCTTCGATACTACTAAAGTAGTAGATATGGGCGACATGTTCAACGGTTGCACAAGCCTTGTAAAAATAGAGGTTTCTTCGAGTTTCAAAGTAGATAATGAAGCCAGCTCGTATAACATGTTCAACAATTGCTCAAAGCTTGTTGGTGGCAATGGCACAACGTATGATGCGAACAAAACAGATGCAACCTACGCCAAGATTGACGGTGGCACCAGCGACCCCGGTTACTTCACAAATGCCTGGACAGCGTGCGGCACTTGCGAATGGAGGATTGACAGCGAAGGTCTTCTCACCATCCGCCCTGCCAATGGCACATCAGGTACGCTCGCAAGCTGGGATGCTATTGGTGGCGCGCCATGGTCAGAAAATTGTTCAAAAATAACAAAAGTCAAAATTGAATCAGGCGTTTCTGCGGCAACATGTGCCTATATGTTCCAGGGTTGCTCAAACCTTACCTCTATTGACCTGTCTGGTCTTAATACTTCTGGTGTAACAGACATGGAGTACATGTTCAGCGGCTGCTCGGCGCTTACCTCTCTTGATCTTTCAAGCTTTAATACGCAAATGGTAACAAACATGAGCGCTATGTTTATGGGTTGTACCAGCCTTGCAAAAATTGAGGTTTCTGCAAATTTCACAACGAGCAATGTTTCCAGTGCAGATTATATGTTCGGTCAATGCAACGCTCTTGTTGGCGGTAATGGCACGAAGTTTGCCGACACCAATAAGACAGATGGGGATTACGCCAGGGTAGACGCCGAAGGCACCCCCGGCTACTTCACGTTTAAGAGAACGGTGAGCGAAGGGTGGACCAAAGCTGGTACCTGCGAATGGAAGATTGATGCAAGTGGTATTCTGGATGTACGCCCGCTTGGCAATGGAGAATCCGGCACACTTCCTAACTGGACAAGTGCAAGTGATGTTCCTTGGTATAACTACCGCACCGATATTAAGATGGCTGAGTTCTGGAAAAATGTTTCTGCTCCAACCTGCGCAAGCATGTTTGAAGGCTGCACCAATCTTGAAAGCATTTACTTTACGGCCTACGACACTTCAAAGCTTGCTTTTGATACAAGCAGTGCTACCAGCATGGCTAACATGTTTGCTGGATGCACGTCTTTGAAGTACGTCTATGATATGCAGCTGCTTGACACCGCTAAGGTAGCCGACCTGAGCGGCATGTTTAACGGATGCTCTGCAATGCTATCCGTTAGACTTGGTAGCTGGGATATTTCTTCGGTAACAAATACAAGCAATATGTTTAACGGGTGCACAAAACTTGAGCGTGTGTTTGCGAACTTGAACTTCAACACAGAGACCGTTACTTCTTCCGATAACATGTTTGCTGGCTGTGCTGCTCTTGTTGGTGGAGATGGTGAAGGTACCGCGTATGACGAGAAAGTCGTAGACAAAACGCGTGCCGTAATTTACACCGACGAAATTGCCGGTTACTTCTCGGGCAGCTGGTCTTATTGTGGCAATAGCGAGTGGATTATTGACAGTAACGGAAAACTTACCGTAAGGGTGCCTGAAGAGGGCATGGTTGGCGAGTTTGACACTTGGGATAATGTTACAACGTTCTCTCCGTGGAAGGGTAACACCGCCATTAAGTCTGTTGTATTTGAAGGCGGTAAGGCTCTCACCTGCGCTGGCATGTTTGAAGGTTGCACGAACCTTACAACGGTTGACTTGAATGGCTTAGACACTTCTGTTGTTACCGACATGAGCAGCATGTTCAGTGGTTGCACGGCTCTTACCACCGTTTATGCACCGCTTACGTTCAGCGCAGCAAAAGTGACCTCCT
>CAVDDP010000350.1:0-2181 GCA_963607695.1 Hallerella sp. | reverse complement strand
CTGCATAAACGCATTAATCTTACGAACCGCTATTTGAATTACAACGAAGTGAATTTGCGTGCCGGCGCCTCCGATTACCTGCGCTACGACATGGGGCCAACCAGCACACTTACCATTGCTGCTGCAAAACAATTTGCACAAGAAGGCTTCGATGGTCTGATTCACATCAAAAGCGCTGGTTGCACCCCGGAAATTGACTGTGTGCCCGTGCTGCAAGAAATTTCGCGCAACTATCACATTCCCACGCTCTATTTAACGTTTGATTCTCAAACAAGCGATGCCGGCCTTGATACCAGGCTTGAAGCATTTTATGACATGCTTGCCATGCAGAAGGGAAAACTTGCCCTATGAGCTGTACCTCTTCATGCCTTTGCACCGCAACAGTATTTCACCAGAAAGGAAACCTTACCCTATGAGTAATGCCTCCCCCACTACGAATACCGCAACAAAAAGCCACGCCTACCTGGGCATAGATATTGGGTCAATCTCAACAAAAGGCGTGCTTATAGATAACCAGGGCGCCATTATTGCCCGCACCTACTTATGGACAGAAGGAGACCCCTGCGGCGCGGCGCGGCGCGTTATTGCCAACCTGGCAGAGCAAATTGACACTACCACAACCGCCGTTGTTGCTGCAGGAACCACGGGTTCTGCCCGGCGTTTAGTGGGCACCATGTGCGGCGCCATTATGGTGAAAAACGAGATTACTGCCCACGCTGTGGGTACCACCCATTTGCACCCCAATGTGCGCACCATCCTTGAAATTGGCGGGCAGGATTCAAAAATCATCTGCGTAGAAGATGGCATTGCGGTAGATTACGCCATGAACACGCTTTGCGCCGCCGGCACCGGCAGCTTTCTTTCCAGCCAGGCAGCGCGTCTTGGTGTAGAAGTGGAAGAGTTTGGCGAAATTGCCCTAACCAGCACCCACCCCGCCAATATTGCAGCTCGTTGTACTGTTTTTGCCGAAAGCGACCTGGTGCACAAGATTCAGGTGGGCTACGCGCGTGAAGACATCATTGCGGGCTTATGCAATGCCGTTGCCGCAAACTACCTGAACAACGTTGGCAAAGGAAAAAAGATAGTAGCGCCTGTGGTGTTTCAAGGCGGCGTAAGCAAAAACGTGGGTGTGGTAAAGGCGTTCAGCGAACAGCTGGGCTGCGAAATTCTGGTAGACCCCGATGGTCACCTGATGGGCGCCTATGGCGTGGCGTTGTTAGCACGCAATGCCTACGATGAAAGCGCCCCCTTGCCCAAGGATGGTCCTTTCTCCACCGGTGAACTGGATTTTCAAGCGGTACAAAACTTTGAATTTGTTACCCGCGAAATCACGTGCAACAAATGTGCCAACCATTGCGAAATTATCTGTGTGCGCCGCGATGGCAAACTCATTGATTCTTGGGGCAACCGCTGCGAAAAAGGAGCACTTACTACCGCATAAAATACCACGTAACATACCACATAAAAGCAAGCACCGTAAGCACCGCCAAGGCAAACAATGGTTATACGTTCATTTCTTCTTTTGCCGAATACTGGTGAATGGAATGCTTGAAAAGTGATAGAACAGGTGAGTTACCTAAGCAACAGATTGAAGGGAACTCATTTCGCTATGACAACACCAAACACAGCGCCTCAAGGCGATAAACTTGCCAACTACCTTACCATGCTGGGGCACTTATGCGCCGATATCAACCAGGGGGCGCTTTCCGCCATACTTCCCTTTTTAGTGGTTGCACATGATTTTTCGTACACCGCTGTTGCTATGCTTGTTTTTGCTTCAAATGCTGGATCAGCCATTATCCAGCCGCTTTTTGGATGGCTTGGCGATAAAAAATCGTGCCCGTGGCTTATGGCTTTGGGCGTTTTCCTGGCTGGCCTTGGCATGTGCGGCATTGGTTTTTTTAACGATTACGCAAGCATTGTGGTATCTGCCATGGTATCGGGCGTGGGCATTGCCATGTTTCACCCCGAAGGCGGGCGCATTGCTAACCTTGCCGCAACCAGCACCAAAGCCAAGGGCATGAGTATTTTTGCGGTTGGTGGCAACATTGGCTTTTTTGTAGGCCCTGCACTCACTGCCATTTTCCTTACCGCCTTTGGCATGCACGGAACGCTGGTGTTTTTATTCCCCACCACCATTTGCTCTTTGGTGCTTTTAGGGTTTACCAAGCGCTTTAATGC
>CAVDDP010000349.1:0-2184 GCA_963607695.1 Hallerella sp. | reverse complement strand
TGCGACATCTTTGCGGGAAACCGGGGTAGCAGCGCAGAACACTGGGATTTCCCCTGCACATCACACGCCGAACGCTTTCCCAACACATCACACGCCATGCGCGCTGGGCGCTTCCCCTGCACATCACACGCCGAACGCTTCCCCACCTTTATACCGCTAGCAATAAAGCTCAACCGTAGGAAACATAAGGAAAAATGCAAGCCCCGGCACGGGCGTATAATAAATGTTTTAAGATATGCGCTTATCATTTGCAGAATGTATTGAAACAGGAACACCACATGAAAACATTAGAGGAAGCGCGCGCGAACATCGACGCCATTGATGCCCAGATGGCGCAACTTTTTGAGGCGCGCATGCGTGAAGTAGAAGATGTTGCTTTGTACAAGCAGGCAACGGGGCTGCCCATTGAGGATAAGGCGCGTGAGGCAAGTGCGCAAACGGCGCAGGCACAAGAAGTGGCCGACCCTGCCATTCGCGCGTATTACACCGACATGCATCGCAATTTGGTGGAAATTTCCAAAGCGTACCAGCGCCAATTGCTGCAAGGCATGCGCATTGCGTACAGCGGCGTTGAGGGCGCGTTTGCCAACATTGCGGCGCGGCGCATTTTCCCCGAGGAGCAAATTGTGGGCTTTTTGAACTTTCAGGAAGCATACGATGCCGTGGTGCAGGGCGATTGCGATTGCGCGGTTCTTCCCATTGAAAACAGCTATGCAGGCGAAGTAAGCCAGGTTGTTGATTTGATGTTTGACGGGCCGCTGCAGGTAAACGGCGTGTATACGCTGCGCATTTTGCAGAATTTGCTGGGGCTGCCGGGCGCTACGGTGCACGATGTGCGCAAAGTGATAAGCCACCCGCAAGCGTTGGCGCAGTGCATGCCTTATATTAAAGAGCATGGTTTTGTTACGGAAGATGCCGTGAACACTGCTCGCGCTGCCGCCGCTGTTGCTGCCGCGGGCGACAAAAGCGTTGCCGCCATTGCCAGCGCCGAGACCTCGAATTTATACGGGCTTGAAGTGATTGAGCGCGCCATTAACAAAAGCCTTTTGAACACCACGCGCTTTGCTGTTTTCTCGCGCTGCGAAAACACGTCGCGCGTGCGCACGAACAGCACGTTTATGATGCTTTTTGCGGTGAACAACGAGGCAGGCGCACTTGCCAACGCCATTAACGTTATTGCGCGGCACGGTTTTAACATGACCAGTTTGCGCAGCCATCCGCTGAAAAATAAGCCGTGGCAGTACTATTTTTATGTGGAAGCAGAAGGCGACGAAGGCTCTGAAGAGGGCAAACGCATGATTTCGGAACTGCAGGAGCATTGCTCGCAGATTAAAGTGGTGGGGCATTACAATGCGGAAGTTGCGCTGGAGGAAGCATAGCGCAGTGCGCGAAGTTGTGCGCGAAGGCTGCGAGCAAAGGCCGAGCACAGAGCACGACGGCATGGTAATCGCTAGGTAAGAGTAAACGCTGGAGGAAGCATGACCATTCTTGAAGTAGGGTTGGGCGAACGCGCCTACAACATAGTGCTTGAACAGGGCTGTTTGCAAAAAGCAGGCACGCTTTGTAACTTGGACCGTCGCGTTTTAATTGTGACAGACACCGGTGTGCCGGAACAGTATGTGCGCATAGTGGCAGAACAGTGCAGTTACCCTACCATCTTCACTGTTGAACAGGGTGAAGAGAGCAAAAGCCTGGCCGTGTTTGGCGAATTGATGCAAGCCATGGTGGAATGCCAGTTCACGCGCGGCGATTGCGTGGTTGCCGTGGGTGGCGGCGTAGTGGGTGACCTTGCGGGCTTTGCTGCCGCAAGTTATATGCGCGGCATTGATTTTTACAACATTCCCACCACCGTACTTGCGCAAGTTGATAGCTCTATTGGCGGAAAAACCGCTATTAACCTGGGCGGTTACAAAAACATGGTGGGCGCATTTTACCAGCCAAAGGCGGTGCTTATTGATTTAGACGTGCTGCACACCTTACCGCACAGGCAGCTTGCCAACGGCCTGGCAGAAGCAGTAAAGATGGCACTTACCAGCGATGCACAACTCTTTGAGCTTTTTGAGGAATGCGCTGGTGAAAAGGACACATACGCTGCTGTTCAACAGCACATGGAAACCATTATTGAGCGCTCTTTGTGCGTAAAAAAATATGTTGTTGAACAGGACGAACGCGAAGCGGGTTTAC
>CAVDDP010000348.1:0-2193 GCA_963607695.1 Hallerella sp. | reverse complement strand
AAGCCCGGAATAACCGGGCTTTTCTTTTGTACTTAGGACTTCGGGGACTCGAACCTGCTCACTTTGTCTTGTTCGCTCTGGGAAAGGTTAAAAAAGAAGACGCCCCGGTGGCGCCTTCTTTATAAGAACATGCTTTATTTAAAACAAAGCGTTTATGCTACGTTCGCGTTTTCGTCTGCGGCGTCCCAGTCTAAGTGAAGGGCATGCTGAATAGCGCGGGCGTCAAGTGCGTTAAGCACGTTATCGGCGTTAACATCTGCCGCTAAGAACTCTGCTATTGCTGCTGTGCTTGTGTTGTAACAAGCACATGCCATGTCGTATGCTATTTGAGCGTCTACAATGGTAAGTGTGCCACCCATGTTTACGTCACCTTTCAGGGTGGGGGTTGTGGCAGCGGTGCCTTTCGTAACGCTCACCTTTGTGGTGCCCTCTTTTACTGCATTGGCAACATCTTGGAGTACCAGTGTTTTATAGAAGTCGCCATCTTTTACGAATTCGGTATTGCTAACAATGGGAATGCTTCCTTCTGCTAAGTTAGAAGCCTTGACGCTTATCAGGTAAAGGGGAGTAGCACTGACGTCGGCTGCAGTACCATCGTTGGGTGCAACCGATACAAATGCGTTATCGGCATAAACGGTTACTTCGTCAAAATACACACCTAAAATGTCATTGAACCATGAGCCCAGGTTTTCGGTAATCCAGCCTGCGCTTGAAACGTTTTCGCTGGTGGCGGCTCCACAATTTTTTTCTACTGCCGCTGTATTGCTTTTAACAATCATACTTACACACGTTGAGCTTGCGGTTCCTTCAAGATAGAAGCAGTTTGTTACCGATCTTTGGGATGCACTGTAAGAGCTGCCAAACCAAATGCCGCCCATTACGCCGCCATCAAAACAACAATTTGTTATGGAAGGATCAGTGGTGTTTGTGGCGCAAATTGTTCCCGTGTTCAGGCAGTTTTGAACATCAAAGTACCCCATGGCGTATCCCACTATGCCGCCTGCAACTGCATAATACGTAGTATTTGTTGGTTTTTCAGGTTGAAAGCTTGTTGTTATCGCGCCACTGTTGTAGCACGATTTGATTTGTACTTTTTGTTCGGTATTGTTACCAGGGTAGCGAATATACGATGTTATGCCGCCAGCAAAAGTACGTACTAAGGTTCCTTCTGAGATACTTGATATGGAACCATAATTAGCACATTGTTCAAGGGTGCCAGCGTTCCAGCACGCAATTCCTGCGGCATAGGTATATGATTTGGGGCTGGTGCTTTGAATGGTAGCTTTGTTCGCGCAATTTTTAACAGTACCATAATTGTAATACACAATGCTGGCAGCATGGGCTTCTCTCATATTGTTGAGCCCAGTTACTGTTGCGGAAAATGACCCTTCAACAGTAAGGTTTTCTACTACGCCGTTTGTGCCAATAAAGTAGAATAAACTCACAATGGTGTTCACGTTTTCGCCCGTTTTTGCATAGTTGACAGTAATAGAATGGCCGTTGCCGTCAAAAGTTCCCTGATATCCATCTCTACCGTCATCAGCGCGATCAGATTTGCTGCTTAAGCCCGGCGTGTACCAAGAGCTTAACGTTCCTAAATCAATGTTGTTAGCAAGTATGGCGTTGCCTGCGTAGGCGCAATCCTCTGACGCTGCACTCATGAACCAAGCAAGCTCGTTGGCGGTTTTAATAACATAGGAGCCTTCTTCATTTTTTGTGGGTTCAGAGGTGCTCGTGCCGTCCCACACTTCAGTAGCGTTGCTTGTGGTATTTTCTGCCCACGAAAGCGCAGGGAGCATACCCACTGCAAGCACAACAGACATTACGGTGGCTAAAACGCGTTGTGATATGCCCCGCAAGGCCGCGTTGAAAGTGCTGGCTTTTTGCCTGGTTTTCTTCTGAGCAAAAATTTTCTTTTCAATCATTCAGTTCACCTTCTAATCGTTATGTTGTTTACGTGCGCTAACTTTGTGTAATTATAACCATTTACGTTGGTAAAGGGCAAGGTGACGAAGGGTTGAGCGAACTTCGTAAAGCACGAACAGAGGAACAAAGCGTGAAGCGCAAATGGGGAGACAAAGCGTCTTCAACGTTTTGCAAACATCGCGCAACAACTAAGCAACAAGCTGTTGAGTGCTTCCTGTCATTTCGCGCGCGAGCGTTACAATACCAAAAAACGAACCAGGAAAAAGG
>CAVDDP010000347.1:0-2205 GCA_963607695.1 Hallerella sp. | reverse complement strand
CAATACGGACAACATGAACAACAGAGATTGCACGGGCAGCATGAATAATACGGACAACATGAACAACAGAGATTGCACGGGCAGCACGAATAACATAAACGAAGCAAATACCGTAATACTTGCGTGTACCTCCCTTGCACCTTTTGTTGCCGCTGCACAGACGCGCGAAAGAACGCATTTTCGCGTGGTAGAAATTGACCGCGATTTCCACAGCGAGCCTGCCACCATGAAAGAGCAGCTTGCGCACGTAATTTCCGAGCTTCCCCAAGAAATAGAAACCGTGCTTGTTGCTATGGGCTTTTGTGGCGGTGCGTGGGATCATGTGGTTGCGCCGCGTAGGCTGGTAATTCCACGCTTTGACGATTGCGTATCGTTGTTGCTTAACACCAACGACACATACCACGCAAACCTAAAAGAGCCAGGCCACCTTTACCTGTACGAGAATGACCCAAGGGCTTTTTCAGCATTGGGGCTCATGCGAAGCGATGCTGCTTCAAGCCCTGAGTTTGCATCTATAAGCCAAGAAGATTTGTTTCACTATTGGTTTGATAATTACCACACCATGGATATCATTGATACTGGCTTAAACGATTGCTACAGCGAAGAATACGTAATAGCAGCTCAAGCTGAAGCCGATAAAATTGATGCGGCGCTGGGATATGCTCAAGGCAGCAACCACACGCTTGAAAAGCTCGTGCGCGGCTGCTGGGATGAGCAATTTTTAGTTGCGCAACCAGGCGAGCTCATTCGCCACGGCAATTTCTTTGAATAAGTGATACTTACCACACCCCGGGCACCTTTTGAGCACCTACAACAACTCAATTTTCAAGCAATGTAGGAGGAAATTTTAATTTTTCCAATTTCCTCCTACCTTTTTTGATTTCATTTTCAGCAAAATAGGAGGAAATCGCAATTTTTTAAATTTCCTCCTACTTTTTTCGCTCAATTGAGCTCTATTTCGCCAAAAAGCAAGGCACGCCTTCTCAAAATGGCCCTCGTGTGCCCATAAAAATAGGAGGAAATTTCATTTTTTAAAATTTCCTCCTATTTTTGCAATTTTGCTTTCTAAAAAAGTAGGAGGAATTTGCGTTTTTTGCAAATTCCTCCTACTTTTCATTAAAGGAAGCAAATTTTAGCGGCCAGCATAAGGCGCTTTATCCTTTTGCAGCACGTCGTGCGCGCCACCCTCAGTAATAGAAGCGCTGGACACAACGGTAAGCTTTGCTTTTTGCTGGAATTCCGGAATAGAGAGCGCTCCACAATTGCACATGGTGCTCTTAAGCTTCAGAAGCGTTACTGCCATATTGTCTTTCAAGCTGCCTGCATACGGAACATACGAGTCAACGCCCTCTTCAAACGACAAGCTTTTCTTGCCGCCCAAATCATAGCGCCCCCAGTTGCGAGCACGAGCACTGCCCTCGCCCCAGTACTCTTTCATGTACGTGCCATTTACCAGCACTTTCTCCGAAGGGCTCTCATCGAAACGTGCAAAATAACGCCCAAGCATCACAAAGTCGGAGCCCATGGCAAGCGCCAGCGAAATGTGGTGATCATACACAATGCCACCATCGGAACAAATGGGCACGTAAATACCGGTTTCGGCAAAATACTCATCGCGCGCTTTGGCAACCTCAATCACTGCGGTGGCCTGGCCACGACCAATGCCTTTTGTTTCACGCGTAATGCAAATGGAACCGCCGCCAATGCCAATCTTAATAAAATCGGCGCCACAATCGGCCAAAAAGCGGAAACCCTCGGCATCTACCACATTGCCCGCGCCAATTTTCACGCTGTTACCGTAATGCTCACGCACCCACTCAATGGTGAACTTTTGCCAATCGGAATAACCTTCGGAAGAGTCAATGCACAAAACATCGGCACCCGCTTCTACCAGCGCCGGAACACGTTCGGCGTAGTCGCGCGAATTAATACCCGCACCCACCATGTAGCGCTTGTGCTCATCCAGCATTTCCAGCGGGTTTTCCTTGTGAGAATCATAGTCTTTGCGGAACACGAACGAAACCAGGTGATCGTTTTCATCCACAATGGGAAGGCTGTTTAGCTTGTTGTCCCAAATAATGTCGTTTGCAACCTTAAGCGAGGTATCAACAGGAGCAACAATCATTTTCTCGCGCGGCGTCATAATATCTGCCACTTTGGTATCCAAACTCATGCGCGACAAACGATAGTCACGCCCCGTAACAA
>CAVDDP010000346.1:0-2208 GCA_963607695.1 Hallerella sp. | reverse complement strand
ACGCTTTCCTGTGATTCCACGCAGATTGAAAGCTTTATTCCCCTGAATGAAGGCTAACCATTCCCCTTTGCTTGGAAGCTTTGCGCACTTCACTAAACCTATAGCTTTGAACCAACTCATTTGCGGTATAGTGAGCAAATCTGATTTCGATGGTTATGCATGCTGTCATGTACGTTTGGCAGCATGCGTGCTATAAGGAGTAGTTTGTTCATGTTAAAAAAGTGGGAACAGCTTCCCCCCCATTTACGTTGCCCCGAGGTGCGCCCTTATTACGACGCACTTGCAAAAAAGCAGCTAAGCCTTTTTTTCAAGCGTGTTTTTGACCTTGTAGTGGGCTTACTTGTTTTTATTCTTTTGTGTATTCCCATGCTTATTATTGCCATTATGGTAAAAGTAGATTCCCCGGGGCCGGTGTTCTACCGCCAGGAACGCGTTACCACCTATGGCAAGCATTTTCGCATTCATAAATTTAGAACCATGGTTGCTAATGCGGAAGCGCTGGGCACCGCCGTTACGGTAGAGGGCGATGCGCGCATTACCAAGGTGGGTGCGCTTTTGCGTGATCACCGCCTTGATGAATTCCCCCAGGTATTCGATGTTCTATCTGGCAATATGAGCTTTGTAGGCACCCGCCCGGAAGCTGTTCGCTATGTGGAAGCCTACACCAATGAAATGAAAGCAACGCTTTTGCTGCCGGCTGGTATTACTTCAGAAGCAAGCATTCGCTACAAAGATGAAGCGCAGCTTTTAGATGCCGCCACAGATGTGGATGACGTGTACTTGCACCAGGTTCTTCCGCAAAAAATGAAATATAACCTTGAAAGTATTAAAAACTTTAGTTTTTGGGGCGATATTGCAACTATGTTTCGTACGGTTGCCGCCGTTGCTGGTAAAGAATATCGCTGATAAAATCGCCCTATATCATTGATTTTACGAAGAAGCGGGTGACTTATACATGTATTCCGAAACGCGAAATGCCTTGAGTGTTGGTGCGGCAAAAGGGCCGGGTTGCCACTCGGTTTATCAGGGAAAACGCATGACGGGCGCGCAGGCCATTATTGCGGCGCTTGAGTGTGAAGGGGTAACGCACATTTTTGGCTATCCCGGCGCTCAGGCCATTGCGCTCTACGATGCGCTTTATCATTCGTCAAGCATCACGCATGTGTTGGCGCGTCATGAGCAAGCAGCGGTGCACGAGGCCGATGGCTTTGCCCGCGCCACGGGAAACGTGGGTGTGGTGCTGGTAACCAGCGGGCCGGGTGCTACCAATACCGTTACCGGCATTGCAAACGCGTATCTTGATAGCATTCCGCTGGTAGTAATAACGGGGCAGGTGCCCACCAGCGTTATTGGTACCGATGCGTTTCAGGAATCAGACACCATAAGCATTACCATGCCGGTGGTAAAGCACAGCTTTCTGGCGCAAAACGCTGCCGATTTGCCGCGCATCGTGCGCCAGGCATTCCATATTGCGCTTACGGGGCGCCCCGGGCCGGTGCTCATTGATGTTCCCAGTAATATTGCAGGGGAAGAATTGGTGTTTGAATACCCCAAAACGGTGAACATTCCTTCGTATAAGCCAACATACAAGGGAAATTCAAAGCAGGTGAAAGCGGCAGCTGAGCTGCTGAAAAGCGCAGAAAAGCCGGTCATTTTAGCGGGCGGCGGCGTGGTAACATCGGGCGCTGGGAACGAGCTTTACCAATTGGCGCACGCATTGCAGGCACCGGTGGCGCTTACCCTTATGGGCAAGGGAGCCTTTCCCGCAGCTGACCCCTTGAACTTAGGGGCAGTTGGCTTGCATGGCAGTGTTCGTTCTAACACGGCGCTTATGGAGTCGGATGTTCTTTTGGCGGTGGGCACCCGCTTGTCTGACCGCGTAACGGGCGCCATGGATGCGTTTGCGCCCCACGCCAAGCTCATTCACATTGACATTGACCCTGCTGAAATTGGAAAACTGCGCGAAGCAAACGTTCCTATTGTGGGCGATGCTCAGCTGGTTCTTGCCAGTTTGGTGGCTCAGGTGAACAAGCATGCGGGCGCAGGCAGCCCTCAAACTGCCAATTGGCTGCAGTATCTTTCCGGTTTGCAAGGCTTTGAAGGGGAAGGGGAAGGCGCTGCGGGCGCTGCGGGTGCCGCTGGCGCTGCGGGTGCCGCAGGCGCAGTTGACGGCTCGAAATCTTCCGAAATTACCCCTGCACTTTGCAT
>CAVDDP010000345.1:0-2218 GCA_963607695.1 Hallerella sp. | reverse complement strand
TACCTTTTGTGAGCTGGCATTTCGCTATCAAATACGCTTCCCAAAGCACGGTTTGTGTAGCCAACATCGCCATCGCACTCATAAAGCAAACCCGCTTCGTCTATAACAAAGTAGCTTTCTACTTGCCGCGAGCAATACAAGCGAATGGGCGCCATAAAACCCGCAAGCAGCTCATCGCTTACCCCCCGAGCCGTTGCGCGCTGGTACTGCTTAAGCGCAAACTCTTTCGGATCGGTGAACAAGTCATAGCGCTCGCTCGTGAAATCTTCCACCACGTTAAGGCATTGACAATAATCAAACACCTGCGATGCCGTAACATCGGTAATACCAAAGCGCGAAAGTTCGGCACACAGCTTTTCGTATTCGCAGGTGTTGCCGCGGTCTTCGTTGAAAAGCACGCTTACTTCAATTCCGTGGTCACGCAGCAGCTGCAGGCCTTGCAGGATAGTTTCATACGTGGGTGCGCCAGACCGCGCGGGGCGGTGCGTATTGTGCGCTTCCCCTACTCCATCAAGCGTGGTGCTTACGTGTGTTACCCGGCATTCAGAAAGCGCCGCTGCAACGTTATCTGTTATAAGCGAGGCGTTTGAAAGCATGCTTGCTTCAAGCGGAATACCACGCTCTATCAGGCTCAATGAGATATTTTGAATTGCAGGCAAACCCAAAAGCGGCTCTCCGCCATACCATACAATTTTTACTTTCTGGGAACCCAGCCGTTCAAAGTTGCGCTGAATAAAAGCAACGGTTGCCGCTTGAACTTCCTTGCTCATACTGCCCGCGTGACGCACTTCGCGCTCATAGCAATAGGGGCAGGCAAAATTACAATCAAGGGTGGGAGCAATGGCTAAGCAGAAATGTTCCGCGCTTGTACAATCTTTCTGATAGCGGGCAATAAGACGGCTTGTCTCGTTCGCGTCATCGCCCACAAAAAAGCCCGCCTGATATAAGTTTTCGCAGTTAGAAGGCGCAACACCCGGTGCACATACTGCAAGCGCTTGCGTGAGCGTATGGTAAAGAATAAGCGAACCGTCTGCGTCTACTTCGCTTACCGTAAAAAGTGATTGCTTCATCTTACACCCCTTGCTCGTTCGTATTGCTGCGTGCCCTTTCCAATAACGTTGGGAATTGTAACATTCGCAAAAGGGCGCAGTAGGTGCAAGTTCTTAAAAGCAGCTGCTTGTTTACACCGTAAGATCGGCATGAATAACAGGAATAAGGCGCTCTAAATCTTCCAGCGAAGTTTCCACCTGACAGCCAATATGGCCGCCCGAATAATTAATGCGGTCAAAGAGCTCTGCTGTTTCATCAATGCAGGTCACAAACTGCTTTTTCATACCAAGCGGGCTGCAACCACCATGAATATAGCCGGTAAGCGGCAGCAATTCTTTCGATTTAATCATGCTCACCGCTTTTTCACCTACGGCTGCCGCTGCTTTTTTAAGGTCAAGCTCTTCAGCAACGGGAATCATAAAAACGTAGTATTCGCCCGATTTTCCCCGTGTGACCAGCGTTTTAAACACGCTTTCCTTTTCAAGCCCCAGCATTTCAGCAATTTGCACGCCCGTATGTGAGCCGTCGGTATCGTAGGTGCGCACGGTATGGGGAATTTTCGCAGCATCCAACATGCGCATAGCGTTTGTTTTCAACGTTTTCTCTTTAGACATGTATCCACCTCCCAGGCGCAAAAAGCATGTTCCTACTACATCCACGACAAATGATAGTGTATAACACCATACCTGTACAAGAATTGCGATAGGCATAACTTGAGCGCACTCACCTGTACAAAAATTGCGATATGCATAACTCAAGCGCACTCACCTGTACAAGAATTGCGATATGCATAACCAAAAGAGGCTTTCTCTTATGTTTATGCCTCAAAAATGCCCATTTTTTCGCAATTCTTGCGCACTTATGGGGCATTTAACAAGACGAAAGTTATGCCTATCGAAAATCTTGTACACCGAGCAGAAGAAAAGTTATGCCTATCGCAAATCTTGTACACCTAGGCGCTTCGCAGCGTCGAAAACCCCGCCGCCTTGCCTTCACTCCCGAACGTTTAAAACTCTCTTTCACACCAAATGTCAGCGAGCGGCAGATCCGCGGAGCAGATTCGCCCGATGAGCGACTGAGCAGCCTTAGGGCTGTGAAGGAAGCGAAAGCGATAGCGGTAAGGGCGAATATGCCCGTGCAGCTGCCGCGCAGCGTCGAGTAATTCGGC
>CAVDDP010000344.1:0-2224 GCA_963607695.1 Hallerella sp. | reverse complement strand
CTCCTCCGTCCCCTGTTCACGCACGTGCAGCTGCCGCGCAGCGTCGAGTAATTCCGCTGTTCGGCAGAACAGCGGAATTATCTTAGCGGAATGCACACGCGTTCGGTGTGGCCGGTTTCGCCTACGGGAACATCTACCACGCACGCTTGAGTGCCGTAGATGTGTGCCAGAATTTCCGAGGTAATGGTTTGCGCCGGCGTTCCTTCGCGCAGCACCGTGCCTTTGTCCATTACCACCACACGGTTAGCGCAATACAGGGCGTGGTCGGGGTCATGGGTGACCATAATCACGGCTTTGCCCATTTCAGAGAGGGTACGCATGCGCGAAAGCACCAGCTGCTGGTTACCAAAATCAAGCGCGGCAGTGGGCTCATCCATAACCAGAATGTCGGATTGCTGAGTAAGCGCACGCGCAATTAACACCAGCTGCTGCTGCCCGCCGGAAAGCGTGGTGTAAGCTTTTTCCGCCAAATGCTCAATGCCCAAAAGGCGCAGCGCATACAACGCAATAAGCCTGTCTTTGCTGGTCACGCGCGCAAGCTTATTAATGTAAGGCGTGCGACCCAGCAGCACCACATCGGCAACCTTAAACGGGAAGGGCGGCGTATGTGCCTGGGGAATATATGCGAAATGCTGCGCGCGCTGGCGCTCCCCCATGCTGGCAAGGTTGGTACCGCACACCGTAACTTCGCCCCCCTCAAGGGGAAGAAGCCCCATGAGCGCTTTAAGCGAGGTAGTTTTGCCGCAACCATTCGCTCCAATGATGCACAGGAAATCGCCGGCGTTCACCTGAAAGCTTACATCGTGCACAATCTGTTTGTACTTTTGCGCCCTGCCATAGCCGCAGCTTATGTGGCTGGCAACCAGTAAGGGCGTGGAAGAAGTGGGCGCTCCTGCGTCCACTTCGCCGCCAACGCCAGCGCCCGAAACGGAAGAGATGTCCGAAGCCTTCTGCATGCTTTACCTCCATCCCTTCATGTTGCGCTTGAAAATAACCACAAAGAACGGCACGCCCAAAATGGCGGTAAGAATGCCAATGGGAATTTCCACCGTTGCCATAAGGCGCGCGAAGTTATCCACAATAAGCAAGAACACCGCGCCCACAAAAATGGAGGTGGGAAGCAGCTTTTTGTAGTTGGGGCCCACAATGGCACGCGAAAGGTGCGGAATAACCAGGCCAATCCAGCCAATCACGCCCGCAACCGCAACAGAAGCGCTGGTGATAAGCGTAGATGCCGCAATAACCAGCAGGCGCACGCGCTTGGTGTTCACGCCCATGGCGCGCGCCTCTTCATCGCCAAAGGAAAGCACGTTAAGCTTCCACGCCTGCGAAATAAGCAGCGCAAAGCCAATGAGCATGGGCGCCAGGCAAACCAAAAAATCGCTGGCGCTTACGGAAGAGAACGACCCCATAAGCCAAAACGTAATGGTGGGCAGCTTGTCGTCGGCATCGGCCATGAACTTGATCATGCTCATGCCGGCAGAAAAAAGCGAAGAAACCAAAATACCGGCAAGTACCAGGCTTAACGTGGGCTCATAATCTACCATCTTGTTCAGCAAGAGCACCAGCGCCACGGCAAGAATGCCTCCCAAAAACGCAAAGAGCTGCACGTATCCGCCGGCAAGCCCCAGCAAAAGGCCAATGCACGCGCCAAGTGCCGCGCCATTCGAGGCACCCAGCAAATCGGGCGAGGTTAGCGGGTTTTTAAACATGCCCTGATACGCCGCACCTGCAACCGAAAGCGAGGCGCCCACAAACATAACCAGCAAAATGCGCGGCAGGCGAATGTTAAAAAGCACACGCTCTTGCTTCGTAAGGGTGTCGTCAATAGGAAACGGCGTGGCGCTGGGGTCAAAAATACCCAAAAAGAAATTGCCCACGCTATTTATGCCGTTCATCACCATTTTGGGGAAGTACCCGGCAATGGTTTGAATAATTTCGGGTGGTGTCATGGGGAATTGCCCCAGCATAAAGCTTATGAAGAAAGCGGCAGCCACCGCAGCCGCAATGGCCAGTTTTTTGGGGGCAGAAATCTTCGTGCCAAAAAGCTTTTCGGAGTTTTCAACATCTTGCGCACTGCTGGCAAGCTCTGCTTCGTTTGCCTGTTCCTCCGTTAAGCGCAAAAGCTGCGCCGTTGCGGCAGAAACGTCCATCTCGCCAATGCCGGCAAGCTGCGCCGCGTTGTTTTGTTGGAGCTGCGCCGCGTTGTTTTGTTGGAGCTGCG
>CAVDDP010000343.1:0-2226 GCA_963607695.1 Hallerella sp. | reverse complement strand
CCCGCACCGCTACTTGCAGCATCCGCAGCTACGAACATCTTCTTGCCGGCAACTTCCACGCATTGCCCCTGTTCAAGCGTGCCGGTATACGTTACCAGCTTATAGCCGCTCCTGGGCGTGTACTCCTGCTGCGCCACGGTGAAAACAGGCTCTTCCGGCGCAGGAAGATACACATCAATTTGCCCCAGATAGCAGGCCGAAACCGTTTGCGATGCAACGTATCCGCCCTCCGTTTCGTTCTGAGGAAGCAGAGCAATCAAGGGGCCGCGATAGTTGTAGGCCGTGGCGCTCACGCCCGTGGTGCCACTTGCATACACCAGCGGCAGATTGTTCTTGCCATACGCAATGGTGGGCGCCATGCCGTAAATGGCAACACCATCGGAACTTGAGCCATCCTCGCGGCCATACATGGTAAGGTTTGCGCTGTAATCACCCACGCCACCAGCACCGTTTCCGGCAATATAGCCCAGGCTCACATTCACGGTTTTCCACGCGCTATCCCACTCGCCCTTTTGATAGAACTGAACGCTGGCCTGCGGGTTTTGCGCGGCAGCACTTTCAGGAAGCCCCGCAGAAAGCAGCACGTCATACAAACTATAGCCCTCGTAGAAATCGGAATAGGGGCCGGAATATTCCGTTTCGGTGCTCTCGTACACCAGCGTGGAATAAAGACCGCGATAGATGCCCGCTTTGTTCGCGTTCGCCAGCGCCTCAATGTCTTTCACCGTGTACGTTTTGGTGCTTTGCAGCGTATCACCTGCGTAAACGTTAATAACCACGTTGCTTCCGCCCACGGTATCAAGGTTATCGTAGGTGCCGTAACAATGTTGCGCGTAGTTCACGTCGTTACCCACCACAATGCGCGTGATGCTGCCCAGATTGCGCGCAGCGTTGTTGTCGGCGGCGCTTTGCTGGCCAAACACCAGGTGAATGGCGTTATCGGTGTAAGGGGTGCCGTCTTGCCCAAACGCAAGCAGCACCGGCAAGCCGCGCGTAATGGGCTGCGCGGTATCATCGGCGTAGCTGTTGTACGTAAGCGCATTCAGCTGCCCCCACGTGTAGCTTGCACACGTGCCGTCCTTCGCCTCAAACGTGATAAGCGTGTCGTTCGTAATAACCGATGGATCCGCAATATATTGCCTGATGCACTGCGTAACGGGAACGCCCGTAATACGATGAATGGTGGGGAAGCTGTTGGCGCCCGCGCCGTCACTTGCACCCGCGCCTGAGTCGGCACCTGCAGCTTCGCCCGCGCCGCCACCTGTACCCGTTGCGGCGTCCGAGCCCAAGCCGGTGCCCGCAGCGACATCACCGTCGCCCGCGTACACGCTGTATTCCTGCTCGTAGAATTGCACCGTAGTGTACGCCCCTTGCAGGCGAGCCACGGTAACATACGAATTCTCTGCGGCACCCTCGCCCGAAAGCGTGATGGTGTCGTAAATCAAATTGCCCGTGTGGTATGCACTGTTGGCGTTCAGAATATGCACGTTATCGCTGGTTATATCCAAACTTTCCGCAGCCGTTGCGGCGGCAGTTCCCTGCGGCTCAAGCGTAAGCGTTACGCACACGTTATCGGCTGGCATAAGGAAGCTGTAGCTCAAGCCGCCACTGCGCTCAACCGTAACACTGGTACCATAAACCCCCGCCGCGCCAAGCGAGCGCACTTGATATCCCTCATCAACACTCAGTTTTACCTGCACCGTTGTTCCCTGTTGTGCTGTGCTAATGGCGGTTGCGGAAGCGTCCAGCGCCGCAGCGTTGGTGCTGGTAGCGCCCGCAACGCTCACGTCACCGCCAGCGCTGCCCGCAGCGCCATCAGCGCTGGCACCGTCACCCGCACCTGCATCTTCCGCTGCCGCATAAAACGCAATGCTCGCATGTGTGCTGGGCTCGCCCGTTTCATCCAAAACGACCGATGTCAACTCGTAAGCATAGTTCTCATCCTGAGTAGCATCTACCACAAAAGCAAGGTCACCCGCAGGCATAAGGAAACTTGCCGGATTATCCAGCGCGGTAAAGTCTGACTCGGCAGCTCCCGCCAAGCCGTACTTCACACTGCTTACCGTAAAGCCGGGTTTTGCGCGCCACGAAACGCCAATTTCGTCGCCCGCGCACGCATATTCTGCCGAAACGCTTATCTGAGCTGCGGTTGCCGCAGCATTTACCCGATACACCGGCGTTGCATGACAAATGCACAAGCCAATGGAAGTGGTTGCTCCCGCTTCT
>CAVDDP010000342.1:0-2238 GCA_963607695.1 Hallerella sp. | reverse complement strand
TGCTTGTGCAGCACGTGTTTGTGCAGTGCGCTTATTTTGTTGCGCTTGCTGCGCTTGCCGCGTTTGCTGATGCGCTTGCTGCCTCAAACGGGCGCTTTGCCGCATGCTCTGCCCCGCATGGGTTCCTTGTGTTGCGCGTTGCTGCTGCGAGTATTGGCGTTGTGATGTGCGCGCATTTTGCGACGTTCGCGCATTTTGCGACGTTCGCGCATTTTGCGACGTTCGCTGGCTTTGTTGTGCGCGTTGCTGGCTTACGCTGCGTGAAGTGCGCTGCTGATTTGCGCCTTGCTGCGCGTTATAGCGAGCGGATTGCTGCGAACTAGCGTGAGTGCCTTGCACCGTGTGCCGTGGTTGTTTATTGTTGTCTCTATTAGAAGAAGCCACAAGCCCTCACTTTATCGCGCGCCTCTAACGAACTTCGCGCGTAACCGATGCCCCCAAAGAAGCAAGTTTTCCCACGTAGTTTTCGTATCCGCGGTCAATGTGCTCAAGCCCGTGCACCACGGTTTCGCCTTCTGCCACAATGCCCGCCAACACCAATGCGGCGCCCGCGCGTAAGTCGGTAGAAGAAACCGGCGCGCCCTGAAGTGCAGAAATACCACTCACAATAGCGTGGTGATCATCAATGGCAATATCTGCCCCCATGCGCATAAGCTCAGACGCAAACATAAAGCGGTTCTCAAACACGTTTTCCGTAATTATTGAATTTCCCTTTGCAAGAGCCGCCAACAGCATAAACTGCGCTTGAAGATCGGTAGGAAAACCCGGGTGCGGAAGCGTTTGAATATCGGTTGCATGCAAGGGCTGGGTACGCGATACCGTAATGGAGTTTTCGGTGGTAGAAACCGTACAACCAAACGAGTCCAGCTTAACCAGCGCCATACGCAAAAAGGAAGGGTCAATGCCCGTTACGGTAAGCGGGCCGCCCGTAAGCGCCCCACCTGCAAGGAACGTTCCTGCTTCTATGCGATCTCCCACCGTGGTGTGCTCGCACGCATGCATGCTTTCAAGCGGCACTCCTTGAATGGTGATGGTCGATGAACCAGCCCCGCTAATCTGAGCGCCCATAGCATTTAGCATGTTGCACAAATCTACAATTTCCGGCTCACGCGCAGCGTTGTCGATAACCGTTTGCCCCGCTGCCACAACCGATGCCATAAGCATGTTTTCCGTAGCACCCACACTGGGGAAATCAAGCGTGATATAAGCACCGTGAAGGCCATTTTCTGCTACCGCCAGCAAATCGCCGTGCTTCACTTCAAAATGAACGCCCAGCTTTTCAAGCCCCAACAGGTGCATATCAATTTTGCGTGCGCCAATTTGACAACCGCCCGGCATGGCAACATGAGCACGCCCAAACCGCCCAATGAGCGGCCCTAATACGGAAATGCTTGCGCGCATTTTTGAAACAAGCTCGTAGGGAGTTTCAAAAGAATCAACGTTGGTGGTGTCTACCAGCAACGTGTGGCAATCCTGCTCATCACGCACTACCGTAGCACCAAGCCGGCGCAACACATCGCTCATAACTTCAATGTCTGAAATAAGCGGAATATTGTGCAGCACGCTTTTGCCCTGCCCTAAAAGAGCAGCAGCCATAAGTTTAAGTGCCGAATTCTTCGCACCCGAAACCTGCACGGTGCCGCTTAAAACGCCCGTGCCTTCTACTACAATCACTTCTTCAGACATAGAAACCTCATAAAATAACAAGCGCGCTTAGGTAGTAAGCGCGCAGGACAAGCCATAACAAACGTTAGAACTGGCGCAGGAAACGCATGTCGCCTTCAATAAGCATGCGCAGGTCAGGCACGTTATATTTCAAACACGCAACGCGTTCTACGCCTACACCAAAAGCAAAGCCTGAATACACTTCAGGGTCTATGCCTGACATTCGCAACACGTTGGGGTCAACCATGCCGCAGCCCAAAATTTCAAGCCAGCCGGTGCCTTTACACATGCGGCACCCTTCGCCGTGGCAAATACCGCAGCTTACATCCGCTTCAGCCGATGGCTCGGTAAAGGGGAAATAGTGCGCACGGAAACGCGTTTTACGCTCTTCGCCAAACATGTGCTTACAGAACAGCTCAAGAGTTCCCTTCAGGTCGCCAAACGTGATGTCTTTATCAACTACCAAGCCCTCCATCTGGGTAAACTGCGGAAGATGGCTGGGGTCGGCAACATCGCGGCGATACACCTTACCCGGCGCAATCACGTAGATGGGCGGCTCTTGGTTTTCCATAG
>CAVDDP010000341.1:0-2239 GCA_963607695.1 Hallerella sp. | reverse complement strand
AATATGCACCCTCTAATACATAAGCCTCGCAGAGTCGCCTCAACCCTCTGCCTACGCGCTCCGCACTAAACAATTCCCCTAACAGGCTGTGAAGGAAGCGAAAACGAAGCGGTAAGGGCGAAGATGCCCGTGCAGCTGCCGCGCAGCGTCGAGTTAATTGCGTGGTTCGGTAGAACCACGCAATTAACACGTCATGAAATTGGTCCAGGGCTCGGTGAGTGAAACAATCATGGTGTCGGTGGTTTCGCCACCGCTGTGGCAAACCTGCTTTTCTTTTGGAGGCATTTCCATGTAATCTGCGCCATAAAGCTCGGTAAGCACCAGGTCATAGCCCGCCGGCGCTTTAACCATAATGTCTTCGAACGGAAGCTCAATAGTTTCATCAAACGATGCTGCAGTAAAACGCCCCGGGCTTGCGCTGTAGCAGGTTTTGTTTTCATACCCAATGCCCGCCAGAAAATCACGCTCAGCGGCAGTCCATTCTTTCAGGTGCGCTTCGTCGGTTCCGCGCGACATAAATTTGCAGTATAACCTGCGCAAACCGCCGTGCAACTGCGCTTCCTTTTTGTAGTAATAGCGGCTTGCCAGCTGGTCAAAACGCTTCGCCGCCGCTTCAAACTTTTTGGAGTCTACCGCATTATCAAAAGCAGGCGCGGGAGCCAAGGGGTAAATGTCAATGCAAACGCCCCACTCTGCCGGGACATCAGCGTAATCACGCGGAAGCGAGGTGGTATTAGTAAGGCCAATGCGCTGCTGATAAATTTGGTTGCACACATTAGTGCCGTGGCTTTGGAAATAATACCCTTCGCTTAGCGCACCACCCATGGCAAGTTCACGAAACTTCAGGTAATCGTCTACCGGCATGCAAACGTCTACGTCGTCGTCCCAGGGGATGAATCCCTTATGGCGCACGGCACCCAAAAGCGTGCCCCAACCCACAAACCACTTTAAGTTGTTCTCTTCACACACGCGAATGAACTCTTTGAAAATTTGAAGCTCTACCAGCTGATATTTACGCAACGGCGTTAACTCTTCTGCCATTATTCTTCCTTTCCTTGCGCGCCGGCCGCATCCTCAAAACCATCAACCCACCAAAAACCTTGCGCATGAGCAGGCACACGCTGATCCTCGGGCGGAAGCTGCATGTAATCGCCGTACAAGCCACGCAAAAACGTGTCGTAATCCTCCGGCGAGGGCACCATGCGCCCTTCAAACGGGTAGCGTACCGTTTTCACATTCTTGCCCATATGGTAGCGCGACGGATCAGAATCGGGCGCGGTCCACACTTCGCATTCCAACGCGTCGGGAAAAGTATCGCGCAACTCACAGAACTTATCCAGCCAATACCGGTAGCCCTTCGCGCGCGCCGGAAGATAACCAATCAAGCGCTTTATCAGGCGCTTCTTGCCCTCGGTTTTTGCAGCAGGCCAAAACTTTTCGCTTGCATAGCGCAGGTTTGCGTAATACTTGTCAAGCGTGCGCAGCTTTTCGTCTTCATCGGGCGTGCCCTTCAAGCCCACTATAGGGAAGATATCCACAAAAACGCTTTCCACAAACCCCTCGCGCTCATAGGCCAAAATGCCCTGGCTTGCGCAGGTTCGCGTGTCAAAGAGTTTCGCAAACGTTTGATGATACGGAATAGCAGGCGGCACCTTAACATCTGCCACGCGAACATGGCGCGCTTCAAAGAACTGCTGCCCCTCTTCGGTGGCAGCAAGTTCTAGGAACTTATGGTAACTTGAAAGTGGCATGCCTAAGTCCAGGTCATCGTCCCAGGGAATGTAACCCTGGTGGCGCACCGCCCCAATAAGTGAACCGTACACAATCCAATACGTTATGTCATGTGCGCAGCAAAACTCATCCATAATATCCAACATGCGAAGCTGGCATTGCTTTACTTCTTCATCGGTCAGAAACGTTTTTTCTTCCATCATGCTTCCTTATAGCCTTCAAACTACAAACGCCTGCGCAAGATTTACGATTTTCGTAAGTCTTGTGGCAAATTTTCGCGAATCACATGCCAAAAACTTACGTTTTTCGCAAATCTTGCGCAGCTGCAGCAGTATCACTTACGTTTATCGCAAATCTTGCGCAGCTGCAGCAGCATCACTTACGTTTATCGCAAATCTTGCGCACCTAAGTGCCCTCAGCCGCCACCAAAGCGCCCAGCCGCGCCCAAACGCACCCAAGCGCGCCCAGTCGCGCCCACACCTCTACTTCTTTCGAATCTTCGCCAACA
>CAVDDP010000340.1:0-2244 GCA_963607695.1 Hallerella sp. | reverse complement strand
GCTTACAAAGCTTTCCGCACCTGTATCCTTTTGCGCAAAAGCCGCCCCGGGAACAAGCGATACCGCCAGCACCAAGCTCAAAAGAACGTGAACTAGTGCGTTTGCTCTAGAATTCTTTTTCATGGTATACCTTTTCATGCTTCACCTTTATTTATGAACGCCATCTATTTACAAGCACTACTTACCACCAGAGCCTGCGCCTGAGCCGTTTCCGGTAGAGCGAATTCCTTCCCCTGATAGTATTTTTTCATACAACTCATCATCAACGGTAATGCCAAGGCAATCGCCGTAATACGAAACAACCAGGCCTTTCAAATCTACATCGGCATAAACATCGGGGTATAACGTGCACCCCAGCCACACCATGGCCAAGGGTGTTTCAACGCTGCCCCGCTGCCCCCAGCGCGTGGCTCCTATGGGAATGGCGTACACGTTGCCCGAAGTAACCGCATTGAGCGCCTGCCATTGCTTGTCTTCGCGAATTGTCTGGGCAGTAGCGGCAACGTTGCAGATAACGGCATTGGGCTGCCACTGGTAAATTACTTCGATGGTAGCTGTGTAGTCAGAACCAGAAGTAGGCGCTTCATCTGCAGAAACGCTTATTGCACCAGCGCGAGCAATCCAGCTGGCACCAAGCGATGAGGCAGAATCGGTTAGCAGCGCATCGTTTATGGAATGATATACGCGCAATTTGTCAGCCTCAGGAATGCGCGCTGTGTGTTCGTCAACCACAGAAATCATGGCATCATAAGCCTCATGGAGCTTTTCGCCACGCTTCTGAGTAGCTTCCCCGAAAACCTCTGCCACCAAATCAAGCGCTTCTAGTTGTTCATCAAGCGTGGAGTAGCTTACCACCACATACGGAATGCTCACGCTCTCAAGCTTTGCGCGCTCGGCATCTGACAAGCTACTTTTTACCAGCACCAAATCTACCTGCGCCGATAAAAGGTCTTCAATGTTCACCTGATTGCCATACGCTTGTTCCAAATTACCAAGCGAAGGATAAATTGCTTGCAACAGTTCGTCGGACATAGTTCCGCCAGGTACACTATAGAGCTGATCCCCGGCGCCCAGCATAAGGGCAACTTCGCTTGAAAAAGAGTCCAACACCGCCACGTTTTGAGGGAACGCAGGAACAGAAACGCTGCGCCCTTCGCTGTCTATTACCGTGCGATAAGTTGCTTCTTCACTTTCAGATTCAGTTGTATTTGCAGGGGAAGAAACAGCAGATGAAGCGCTTGTTTGAGCGCTTCCATTTTCCGATCCCTGAGAAAAGCTAAGCCCGAAAACCACTGCGGCCACCAGCAACAACGCAAAGATTACCTTTGCAGCTGCTGTTTTTCGCTGCGCTTTTTTAGCAAGAACACGTTGCTGCTCTTTGACTTCTTCGGTGCTTTGTAGCTTTTCTTCCACGAACGCTTCCCTTACTTTTTGTTTATGCTGTTATTCATTGCGCGTAACATGCTTTTGTTGCTGTACGTGTTCTTCTTGCCCACGCTGTTTTTGCTGGTCAAGGCGCTCTTGCATAATTGGTAGCTCTTTGATTTCTTGCTGCGCCATGGCTTCCAGCGTACAATCCAGCTTTCCCGTTGCCCCTGCAAAATGCGCTGCGGCGGCGCCCGTTTGAATTCCTTCAATGCAAACGCGGTCTACCAAATCATGAACTTTATCGGCGTTGCCGCACACAAAAAGGCCAGGCTCATTTCGTACCGATGCAAAAAGTTCCTGTTCAGGAACCAGCCCACATGAGATAAGCAAGGTGTTGCAGCGCACATATTCGCGCTTGCTCATGTCGTAGCTGCCATCTTCGTTAAAGGGAGCAATCATAACGCCTTTCAGTGTTCCATTGCCGTGGATAGAAGCAACCCCCCACCCGTAGCGAACGGGAATGTGATACGGCTCTATGCAGCGGCGGTGGTTGCGCACCAGGCCCGTTGCCTCTTTGGCAACAACCATGCGCACCTGCGCACCGGCAAGCGTCATGCGGCGCGCCATAATAAGGCCAATGTCGCCACCACCTAAGATAACCACCTTATTACCAGGCAGTTTATGCTCAATGTTAACCATATACTGCGCTGTTCCTGCCGTATAAATGCCTTCCGGCCTTGTACCAGGAATGCGAAGTTGCCCACGCGTAACCTCGCGGCAACCGCTTGCAACCACAATGCTTTTTGCGTGAATAGTGCGCGCACCACCAAAGGGCGCACCTACTACTTTTGCATCAAAACCCTGGGGCGCGTTTGT
>CAVDDP010000339.1:0-2245 GCA_963607695.1 Hallerella sp. | reverse complement strand
AACAGCGGAATTACTCGACGCTGCGAAGCGCCTAGGCGCGCCATTTCGCCCTTTTACGCTCCTCGTCACGGCCCTTTAGGCCGCTCGGTCGCGTAACGGGCGAACTGCCTGCTTCGTAAGCGCTTCTCGCTGACATTTGGTGCGAACGTAACGTTTAAAAAGATGAGGGCAACTGGGTTGCAAGAAAGGTAGAGATTAAGCGTGTAGGGAGAGGGTTGAGGCGACTCTGTGAGGCTCTGGATAAGTGAGTGCAAGATGCTTTTACCCATTAGGATTCAATGTATGTGGTGTATTGATTCCAAAGAAGCATTATCCAAGCCGAGCCGTGTCGCCGAATGCCCTCTCCCTACACGCTGTGCACTAAACATTTTGCTGTTTTGCCCACAAAGGCGTAATTTTTCACGCATTCACAATGCAATCGTAGCGCACTGCTTTGCCGGTAAGAGAATAAGAGGGTTTGCGCCCTGCAAGCCAGGGGCCGCGTGGCGGGCGTTTGATAACAACTTTTCGTGGGTGCGCAGCAAAGGCTGCTGCCAGCAACTCTTCTTCGTTGTTGCATGGTTTTTCCAGCTCATGAATAAGCTGGAACTTCTTTTTTACGGCTGCGCTTTTTGTACGCGCAGGAAACATAGGGTCAAGAAAAACGATATCGGGCGTAAGTGTTCCAGCAGAAGTGGCAGGCGCACAAGCAAGTGCAGCTGCAGAAGCTCCTTCTATTGTGCCTGCACCTGCTGAATCTTCAGCTACACTTCCAAGCAGCGCTGCCACGCTATCTTCCTTGCGCAGCGTCATGCGCGCAACAATTGCGGCAAGGCGTTCATCGTGCGCTGCGCGGGAAAGCGCATCTTCAAGAAGTGCCGCAATAATAGGGTCGCGTTCAAACATTAAAATGCTAAACCCTGCTGAAGCCAGCAAAAAGGAATCTTCTCCAAGGCCGGCAGTGGCATCCATCACCAAAAGATCCTGCGGGCGCACGCCCTTTATTTTTGCCGCTTTGACCAGCAACTCCTGATGTATTTTCTGAGGGTGCACACGGGGAAGAAGCCGCGCGAAATCGGCACGTAGCGTTAACGCGCCACGCGTAAGCGCAAGACCCTCTTCTGTTTGAACAAGCTGTGCTTCTTCCAAAGCTTATCCCTGCTTTTGCGGGGGAGTTAAGGGCGCAAGCTTTTGCACCTTAGGCTCAAGAAAACTGCCCACGGGCTCGTGCTCAATAAGTGTCCAGCTTTCATTTTCATGCACCAGGGTAAAGCCGGCAATGCCCGATGTTGCCTGATAGGCGCGTGACATGCCGCCATCAATAACCAACGCCTGGCCACCGCACTTTATGGCACTCTCCCCATCCTTTACCTTTACGGGAACGTGCCCGCTGATAAGGCGGCAGGTGGCAGGGTCAAGCCCAAAATCACGCAGGATGCCCGCCATAGCATTTTCATCTTCCAGCAGGGAATAGTACGCATTTTTGTGCTCTTTGCGAATGGCCTTATCCTCTACAAAATAAAGCTCAAACGTTGCCATTTTGCTCTTGGTAAACAAGGGAGAATCTTCGCCCAGCCATAAATACCACAGCAAATCACGCCCGCTCTTTTGCTCTTGCGCGCTAGCGCTCGCATCAAACGCCGCACGTACGCTTGCATCCACCGCATCAAAAAGCGCCCGGCCTTTCAAAGGGCGCCCGAAAAGGCATGTTTCTTTCAAGCTTCCATTCGCGTTAAGCGGCACAGCAGCATGAAACAAAAGCGCGCCTGGCACTATTTTGTACAAGCTACCTGCATCAAGAAACAGGCGAATATGTCGCTGCAGGCGCTTTGAACTCAAAAACGCGGCAACCAGGCTTTCCATAACGTTTTCTTCTTCGGGCGTGAGCGCATACGGATTGGCAGGATCGATAGTGGGAAAGCTCGTATCAAGCAAAGGATACGTTGCACCTTCTATCTCAACGGTTCCTGCCGTAAAGTCAATATGGTGAAGTAAGTTGCGTTTTTCCAGGTTGAAGTGCGGGTTTTCCGTGCTGTGAACGTATTCCACTTTGAATTGAATAACAGCAATTGCCTTTTGAATGCACGCAATTTCGTGGCGAAGAGGCGCAGGGTAGTCGCTTGTTCCCTTAGGGATAAACAGCGAGCAGGGGTCATTCCCGTACACGCTGGTGGCAAAGGAGCGCAGCGCCGAAAGGTCAATGCCGTACGTCTCTTCTAAAAGCGACAAATTGTTGTAGCGCGCACAAATGCGAACCACGTTAGCC
>CAVDDP010000338.1:0-2256 GCA_963607695.1 Hallerella sp. | reverse complement strand
TGATTCTTCTGCCATGCTGGTGCATTGCGCACCTAAGGGCGGATACAAATCGGTGGCAACGGCAGCACTTGACAACGTTGGGGTAAACAACCCGTTAGAAAGCATGCGTAACAAGCTTGCATGTTTGGTGGCGCCGTTTTTGTGCCTTGACGGCATAAACGAAAAAGGCGTTTCCATTGCTGTTTTAACGCTTGATAGCAAACCCGTAAAGCAAAATACTGGCAAGGCTACCATTTGCACTTCCATGGCAATTCGCCTGGTGCTTGACCGCGCCGCTACAACGCAAGAAGCCGTAGATTTGCTTTCAAGCTACGACATGTTTGCTTCAAGTGGGCGCGATTACCACTTCTTTATTACCGATGCCGCAGGTGATGGGCGCGTTGTGGAATATGACTGCGATTCGCCAACACGCGAATTGGTAGCAACAAAATCAGTTGCTACTACGAACTTCTATGTTTTGTACAAGGAAAAAGTGCGCGCCTACCAAAAGAATGAACACTACGGGCATGGGCGTGAGCGCTACGACGCAGTGCTTTCTGTACTTGAACAAGAACGCGAAAACTACAGCGACCATGCGGCGTGGGAAGCTCTTAGGGCTGCCGCGCAAGACCCAAAGCCAAACGACATTACCAGCAACACGCAGTGGTCCATTGTGTATAACAACACCCAGCGTAGCGCGCAAATTGCTATTCGCCGCCATTGGCAAGATGTATTTTCCTATGGTGTGGAAGAGTAAGGGTTTAATTGATTTCCGTCGCAGCGCCAAGGGGACTGCGACGCGAGTGGCGTGAACAGGGGACGGAGGAGTGTTCACGCCTGCCTAGCGAGCGAATTGCCTGTTCACGCCCGTTCTTCCTGTGCGTGATTAAGAAGTAACCAAATAATACTTGTCGGTGGTGGCGTCGTAATACACGTTGCCGGCGTTGGTATAATTGCTGTCAATCACGCCATCTTGATTGGCATCCATGTTCACTTCCACGCCGGTAATTTCTTCTTCCTGGGGGGCAAGATCAATGTTGTAACGCGCAACCAGCGCTACAAGAAAGCCCATCATGAGCACCAGCATGCAGTCGGCAATGTTGGTAAGGGAAGAGTTGGGATCAACATCGTTTCCGTTGCTGCCGCCTAACCCTAAGCTGCTAAAAGCAGAATCAGTGCGGTTGAGCGATGTGCTGTGATGGCGCCTAAGCATGTTTTTCACCTGCGCTTTCGCCTGCAGCTTGCTCATTTGCCTTCTCAAGCACGCATTCGCACGCTGCTTCAAATGCTGCCATATATTGCACATACCAACCCTTGCGAATGGTGGAAATCAAAAGCGAAACAGCAGCAACAACCAAACCCAAAATAGTGGTATCAAATGCGGTAAGCAGGCTTTTGGACAAAATATCCAGCGAGCCCTCTTCAAGCGCTATAATGCCAGGCCCCAAGGGAATAAGCGTGCCCATTAAACCCAACATGGGCGAAACTTTTGCCATAAGGTCAGTCACTTTTACGCGCTTGTCGTAGAGCGATTGCTCTTGTGCCACCATGTTTACCGCTAAGCTCTCGCGCGCCGCATCGCTTGCCTGCGGGTGCTTCAAAATTTCAAGAAGGCGCTTTTTCTGGCGCCACAGCATGGCGCTTTCGCGTATGGTTTTTTCCGTATCATCCGACTGCGTTAGCCCGTCGATAAGCGCGGGAAGCGAAAGCTTGAAGTAGCGGCGCTCGGTGAAAAATTCGGCTATAAGCATGCCAAGCAGCACCACTACAACCACGGTAAGTGCAATAAGCAGCACCACCACCGGGTTTTGCAGTGAGCTGGCAATAGTGTGCATCAAATTAACAAGCATAAAAGTCTCCCTCTATAGTTTTTGCGCCCACTCAGGCGCTTTATTCCTTAATTGCATGCGGAAGCGTACCGCCATAAAAACAATACCTGCGAGTAAGGCTGCTGTGCCAAGAAGTGCTGCAATCTGTTGGGTTGAAAGGCCTGCCAGCTGAACCATTTGCCCGCTAAGCACTGTTTGTTCTGAGCCTCCTGCGGCATTGTTGGCGTTTACTACCGTGATAAGCTTGCCGCGCATTTCAGTGCTTGCGGTGGTATCGCTTTCGCTTTGAGCCAATGAGCTGGCATTTTGTGCGGCATCGTTTGTTTGCTCGTTTGTCTGCGCAGCGCTACCTGCGCCCGCACCCGCGCCAGCGCCACTTCCTGTGCCTGCGCCTGAAGCCTCCGAGGGCTGCTCACTTCCCGAACCATCGCTGCCTGAGCCGCCGCCC
>CAVDDP010000337.1:0-2260 GCA_963607695.1 Hallerella sp. | reverse complement strand
GAATATATCTATCCTGAAAACGCAAAATAGGCGAAAATAGGGCAGTTGCAGCCCGCGCTTGTTTGGCGTGGTAACTGCAGAATGCGCTTACGAAAGCGAGCAACGGCAAGCTGTGCTTGCAGGTGAGTAACGGCAAACCGTGTTTGCGAGCGAGCAACGGCAAACTGCGCCCGCAAAAAGCGCGCAATAAACCGTGCTCACAAACTGCGTGCAAAAGCGCGCCAACGAAACAACCAACGAAACGAGGTTATGCATGAAAATTATTGTTGATACCCCTGAAAACATTGCAAAGCAGGCCGCTTCGCAATACCAAGAACTGTTAGCGGCAAAGCCAAACGCCGTGCTTGGATTCGCTACAGGATCTACTCCGTTAGACCTCTATGCCCAGCTCATAAAGCTGTATAAAGCGGGCGAGATAAGCTTTAAAGACGTTACTACGTTCAATTTGGACGAATACGTGGGGCTTGAACCAACGCATGACCAAAGTTACCGCTACTTCATGGATACCAACTTGTTCAATCACATTGACCTTGACCCTGCGCGCGTACATATTCCCAGTGGCATTGATACTTCTAACGATGCGCTTGCCGGCTACGATAAAGCCATTGCCGCAGCTGGGGGCGTTGATATGCAGCTTTTGGGCATTGGATGCAACGGCCACATTGGCTTTAACGAGCCGGGCACGCCGCTTGAGAGCCTAACGCACGTGGTGGAGCTTACGCAGAACACGCGTGAAGTGAACGCCCGTTTCTTCGCCAGCATTGATGATGTTCCCACCCACGCCGCAACCATGGGTATAAAAACCGTGATGAACGCCCGAAAACTGCTGCTCATTGCCTTGGGTGATAGCAAGGCAGATGCCATTAAGGCAACAGTGGAAGGCCCTGTGAACACAGAATGCCCCGCCAGCGTGCTGCAACTTCATCCTAATGTTGTGGTTTATTGCGATGAAGGCGCTGCGAGCAAGCTAAGTTGTTTAAACTAAGCAAAGCTGAAATATCCTTACCACAGCCCAGCAAAGTCTGGGCTGTTTTTCAGGGACTTAACGAAAAGAGAGGCACAATGGGAAAGTATTTTGGAACCGATGGTTTTCGCGGTGAAGCGAACGTGGAGCTCAACGCCGAGCATGCGTTTTTGATTGGCCGTTTTTTTGGCGCGCTGGCGGCAAAAAATGCGCCCGCAGGCGAATGCCACGATGGCGTTTGCAGCTTACCAAAGCGTGCAACTATTGTTATAGGTAAAGATACCCGCAGGTCAGGGGACATGTTTGAGCATGCACTGGCAGCGGGTATTGTTTCTTCTGGCGCCGATGCGTACCTGCTGGGCGTGGTAACCACCCCGGGCGTGGCATACATTACGCGCACGAACGACTTTAGCTTTGGCATTATGGTTTCTGCCAGCCACAATCCCTACCAGGACAACGGCATTAAAGTGCTTAATGCGAATGGCGAAAAGCTGGAAGATTCCGTAGTTGCCAGCTGCGAAGCGTATCTTGACAATGCGGACGGCGCTCGTGATGCAGTGGCGTGGGCTCATCGCTCTGAAATTGGCCGCGTGATTGATTATCGCAGCGCGTGCGACACCTACGCGGAATTCTTGATTTCTCTTGCGAAGAAGCGCTTTGACGGCTTTAAAGTGGCGCTGGATTGCGCAAACGGTAGCGCTTATGCGCTGGGCAAACGCGTGTTTGAGGAATTGGGAGCCAAGGTTACGGCAATTTCTACCGAGCCAAATGGCGAAAACATTAACGTGAACTGCGGAAGTACCCACATTGAGCAGCTGTGCGAAATGGTGCGCGAGGGTGACTTTGACCTGGGCTTTGCGTACGATGGCGACGCCGACCGTTGCCTTGCCGTAGACGAAAACGGCAATTGCGTGAACGGTGACCAAATTATGTATGCCTGCGGCTTACACCTGAAAGACGAAGGCCGCCTTGCCAACAACACCATTGTTGCTACCATTATGAGCAACTTTGGCTTGTTCAAAAAGCTTGATGAACTGGGCGTTTCTTACGAGAAAACAGCCGTTGGTGATAAATACGTTTACGAGAACATGGCAGCAAACGGCCACAACATTGGCGGCGAGCAATCCGGCCATATTATTTTCCGCGAGTTTGCTACCACGGGCGATGGTATTATGACCAGCCTTATGGTTATGGAAGCCGTTATGGCAAGTGGCAAAACCTTAGGCCAGCTGGTGGAGCCGCTGGTCATTTACCCGCAGGTACTGAAAAACGTGCGCGTGCACGACAAAGCATCTG
>CAVDDP010000336.1:0-2262 GCA_963607695.1 Hallerella sp. | reverse complement strand
AACACCTTGTTGTAGCCAAACTTATACTCCGCGGCATACGGATGATACGCCGGCAGAAAATCGGCCTCCCACACAATAAAGTCTTTCAGCTCCCGGCGAAAATCCCGCAGGGAAAGCATCTCTTTATTGTTCAGCGGAATATAGGCATTTTGCTTACTATTTTCACGTTCCTGCTCAAGCGCTTCGTCAAACACCGCATCAAAAAGGGCAAGCGCACGCTCTTTAGTATTTGGCGTTACCCGCGCACACCCCTCTTTTGCAAGCGCCGTGTGAAATTGACTGAGCACGCTATGCGCAAACGTGCCTTTTGCCAACGCATCCAAAGAAGCATCCAGCGCCGTTATGCCCAAGCGATTGTTAACAAACCACTTAAAGGGGCACTCCAAATACGTTTCAATTGCGGAAGCCGAAAGGTGCGGGTCACGCTTATTGCGCGCATCCGTGGTACCCGGAATATATACGCGCTTCTCATCAGGTGAAACTTCAAAGAGAAGCGGTGGCACCGCCTGTCCTTGAACTGCCGGCTTACAACCGGTCTCTGAGCAATTTTGCGTCATGTTCTCTTCGCCAGCGCTTGCCACATACGGCTCAAGGTTGTGCGAAACTCCCCACAGCTCATGAAGCTCCTGGTAGTTTTGCGGCTGGCTTCTATAACAATCAACCACTTCATCAAAAAGCACCGAGGGGCGCTCTTCTTCGGTATTTTCATCTTTCAAAACACGGTGAATGAGCAGCTCATTTTTAGCAGTAGCAACAGCGCACGAGAACGAAGCGCGCAACTTTTCAATAGCACGGGAAGGCTGGTAGCACCCCAGCTTCTTCAGCAGCGCATCAACTGCCTGCTCTTCATCTTTCAAGGGGTAGGCCTGCGCCGTTAGATCTGCCAGCACGCACGCGTCAAACGATGCAGGTGCACATTTGGCCAGGTCAGATAAGCTCATAAGAGAAATTTCTACCGTGCCTGTGGCTATAAGCGAGGAATGTACCTGCTTGCCCCCTTCGCACGCAAGCTTAAGCACCACACTTGCTGCAGAAAACGCAGCAAGGGCAATCTCCTGAGAAAGCTCCCATTCGTCGGCTAACTGCTGCACTTTTAAAGCATACTCAATAGCTGCAAGCTGCGTTAAGCGAAACGCCTCTGACCAGCGCATTTGATGCGCAACCCACGTTTTTTGATATTGCAGCGCATCAACGTAGCGCCCTTGCTGTATTGCCTGCAAAAATTCCGTATGCTCACAAACTTGTTCTTCCCTCACATAAGAGAGCGCCTGATCAAACGTTAATTTACGCGTGCCGCGCAAATACGAATCGGCGGCAGAAGCAGCGGAGGTGTCCATAAACGAAAACGTGCTTAACACGTAATCGCGCAACAACGCAATATCTTCAAAGCCGCCCGTTTGTAAGAACTGCAAAAGCGCTACCCACGCCACACCAAATGCCGTTCTTGAAAGCGGAACCTGCCCTATAACGGTACACGGTATGCCGCGCTGAGCCAAACGAGGAGCCAACTGCACAAACAAAAGCGCGGGATTGCTGCAAGAAACAGCAATGCGCTTGTTGCCCTGGCACACCAAACGCTCAAGTTCGCTGGTTAAAAGGGCAGGTGAAGCGTATTTACCCATAGGTAAGGCGAAACAAACATGCCCTGAAGGAACAAGGGGATTTTCGTAATTGGGATGATAAAGCGCAGCGCTTAACTGGGATAACTCTTCATTTCGCGCTGCTATTGTTTCTTTGCACGCCACGGTAGTAAAAGCACAGGCACAAAAAGCACTTTCAAGCAGCAGCTTTTGCGCGCTGGTGGGCTCAACATTCCACAGCACCACCGGCAACGCATCCACCGCATTCCGGTGAGCCAAATAAGCGCAGGCGCACGCAGGCTCTAACACGCCCTGCTCTTCTTGCATTGCAAGGCAGGTGCGCACCAGCGTAACCACTTCTTCTTCGTAAACAGTTAAAGGGGTTGCGGAAGTATCCGGCGCGCCTTCAAGCGCCTCTTCATATGCGCCCCCACAAGCAGCACTGGCGCCTTCGCCCAATACGCCTTCGCCCAGCACGCGTTCACCAGGCGCGCCTTCACTCAATGCGCCTTCCGCAAAAAACGGAGCATCTTCCCGCAACAGGCGCGAAATAAGCTCAACAATGCCATCTGCCTGGGAAAAAGCCTGCGCGCATTCTGCATCCAAACGCTGTTGCAACACCAAGCGAACCATCATAGAGCGCTGTAGCGCACTTACAAACGGCTTGCCTGTTCCATAAAGC
>CAVDDP010000335.1:0-2268 GCA_963607695.1 Hallerella sp. | reverse complement strand
TCCCTAAGTCGTGACGCTCTTACAGCAGCAAGTTTGGGCGGGCGGGCTGGGTAGGTTCGCCAAAGCGCGCCGCTTGCCTATCAAGCAAAAGTGCCACCACAGCCCCATGACCTGCCTCTTTTGCTGCAGTAAGCGCCTGCGTGTATTGCTGGCGCGTGAAATAGTGCTGCGTTTGATCTGCCGCAAGCACTTCCTCAAGCTCAGCTTCGGCATTTGCCACAGCCAACACGTGCAAAATGCCAGGGAGCTGCATTACTGAAGTTACGTATTGGTGAAGCTCTTCGTTATTTGAACATTGCAATTTTGCCTGCTCAAGGGCAAAAAGAACAACCGTGGGAAGCTGCGCTACCACATCCCAACAATCAAACAGCGCAGAGGGCTGCGCCAAAAGAGCGCAACACGCAACCTGCTGGCTTACCCCCAGTTTCAAGTACGCCGCACCGTATCCTGCACCGTTTGCCCCCTGCTGCAAAAGCAGTGTGGTAAACGCCTGACTCCCCTTTTCAACGGCCGATTTCAACAAACGCTGAAGCTGAACCTGCTGAAACGAGGTTTCCAGAACAAGGCGGCGCGCCAACGTAAAAGCCCCTGCTTGCAGCGCAGCATTACAAAGGTGGAAGCAATCGGTGTTCGTGAGTTCTTGCTGGTCAAGAAGCACATGTATTGCCTGGATGCTGGGGTTTCCTCCTGAAAGAGCAACGTGTGCCGTTTCGGCGCGCAAGTGCTCTTGCTGCAAAAGCGCACTTGCTTGCGCTGCCAATCCGTAGCGCAAAGCAGCTCCTGCATGGGGAAACAAGGGAAGGTCGGGCGCCGCGCTGTGCGCGCTGGCGCCACCGGCACGCGCGCCGCTGCACGCACCAGCACGCGCCTCACCGCCCGCGCCGCTGCCCGCACCAGCACGCGCCTCACCGCCCGCACCAACGCCACCAACACCCGCCGCGGAACGCAGCACCAGCGCCGGGCGCACACCAATGCAGTCAAGCGACGCGTGAAACCCGTTGTAGTCAACAGCCCCCGTATCGGAAACCGCAGCACACGAAAACTGATGCCCGCCAGGCGTGCGCAGCCACCACCAGCAGGTAGAGGTGCTGCGCCCTGCATACGGCGTGGTGCACGCACGGCGAAACGCATCGGCTGAAAACAGCTGCTGCGCCTGCTGCGCACTTAAGCAAAACACGTAATCTTCCGTATGACCGCCACCCTTGGTGCGGTAATAGTCGTTGTCTTCGGCAGCGCAAGACTCAAGCGCAATGCGGCTTTTCTCCTGCTCAGAGAACGCGCAAGCAAAAAACACTTCATTCAGCCAATAGCGCAAATTGCTGTTTTGCCACGTGATATTGCCTTTTGAATCGTGAAAACTGCGACACTCAATAATATCGCGACAAATAAGCACCGCGCGCCCATCGCTGCGCACGTCAAGCACGCGCCACTCAAGCGGAAGAGCCGGCCCTTCAAGCTGCCAGGGCCAAAGCCCCAGTGTCACCACATCGCCAACGTTCATAAAACCACTAGTCAACAGTATAGAATGGCCCTTGCGGAGCCTTCAGTTCTTCTTCGGCACGCAAGGCATCAACCGCTTGCATTAAATCAAGCCCGCGCTCTGCAAATAGCAAGTTCTTATTATGGCGAATGAACTGGTCAGAGCCATATTCGCTGATAAACTTTACCAACAGAGAATCACACGAAAGCTTGGTAACCAAAATAAGCGCTTCCTGAGAATCGGCGCCGAATGCCGCATCCACAAAGTCAAACGCACGATCAAGCGCCTCACGAGCTTCCTGCGCCGCTACACTTTGTGCTTCTACCCTGCCGTTGTACGCTTGCTTTGCCGCCTGGAACGCATTTTGCGCACTGGTCACTTCGCCGCGCGCAATGCTTTCCACCACTTGCTGCAGCACACGTATGCGCTCGGCTTTTACGGAAGAAGCGTTTGCCACCTGCCCGCTTTTGCGCGAGCCCACCGGCGACGCAGCCAAAACGACCTGGATATGCTGCTGTACATAAGCGGCGGCCTGGTCAAACGGAAGCTGCTCCAGCTGCTCTTTACCTTCAAGCAAATCTTCGCGCGCCAGCACCAGCGCCTCTTCGCACTCAATAGCATTGCGAACCCTGAACAGAAGCGCATCTTGCAGCATACCCATCAAAGCAATGCGCTCGTCAAAACGCGCATCTTGCGCGCGCTTTACCGTTACTTCCCCGGCAGCACCAAGCAAAATGTCGCCAACGCAATAATTTGTTTGATACTTACAAAATAGCTCATAGTATGAG
>CAVDDP010000334.1:0-2271 GCA_963607695.1 Hallerella sp. | reverse complement strand
CAATGGGGGCGCTGCCGTAGTTGCTGCTGTAAGCGTGCTCGGGCACAATTCCCAGCACGGCAAGCGTGTAAAGCAGCGCGTTGTTGGGTTTGGTCATGTGAAGTTCAACGGTGGTGTCGCTGGTGGCAACGGCAGTTTGCACGCTGCTTAGGTCGGCCTGCGCTTTGGCGGAGGCGTTGATGGTGTTAATGGTAAAGGCAACATCGGCGGCAGTTAAGGGCTGGCCGTCGCTGAATTGCACGTCATTACGAATGGTGAAGGTCCACAGCATGCCGTCTTCGCTGCACTCGTAGCTGGTGGCAAGGTCGTTTTCGAACTCAAGGTTTTCGTTGGTGGTAATAAGGGTAGATTGTATGAGCGGTTCATGTACATGCTCGCCGCAGCCCCAGGCAATGCAGGGGTCAAAGCCGGCAGAGGGTTCAGAGCCCGTGTTCATGGCAATAATTACGGAGTCTTTGTTTGCTCCGCCACCCGCACTGCTGCTTGATTCGGTGCCTGCCGAGCTGCCCGCCGAGCTGCCCGCCGAGCCACTACAACCCGAAAGCCCTGCATACAGAACCCCCACTGCACTTGCCCACGCAAGCGTTTTGACAAAGTTTCTGCGGGTACATTGTGTCATGCTGAACCTTCTCCTTTTATTGTTGTTGCTGCGCCGCACCGCTGCGCCCTTGTTGAGGAGCCCCTGTTTCGGCGCCTTTGTTGCGCTGCAGTGCTGCGCCTCTACTGCGGAGTCTCTTGCGAAGCTCTGTTTCGATGCCCCTGTCGCAGTGTGAGCCCTTCTGCGCCGCCGTGCCGCGCCGCCGCGCCCCTGTTGCGTAACACTAATTTTCAAAGCGTGTTAATCATACAGTCGGCAAAACTACTGTCAAGCATTTCCGTAACAATATTTACCATTTCGTGTGAATAGTATCGGTGAGCAAACGCAACTTCTTTGCTACCAATCTTTTCTCCTTAAATGTTTAAGGTTTAGAACAAAAAGAAACGTTCAAGTGATTCTCTTGTTATAATTCTTTCGCAAGAAAATGCTTTCCCCTTGCTTTTTGCCACCAACTTTTTAGGAGCGTGAAAAATGATTCATGATTATGGTTTGGATTGGATAGACCAAGATGCTCTTTATGAAGTTACTGCTCATGTATTTGAAAAAGCTATTGCGGCGCGTACCGCAAAGCAATTGAATCCACCCGACCCTTTTACCCTTGTTGCGCAAGCGGTCATTAGTGGCGAAAGCCTTGAAAGCGTACTTGAGTTTGAAACAACGCGCGCTATTAATAAAACCTTATCAAACAACGTTGGTCTGTGGCATCAAAGCGTTTTAAGCTTGTCGCCTGAATGGGAAAATCTTGGCTCGAATGGTGGCGGCATTGACTTAAAAATGAAACCTGGATTTGTTGATGAACGATTCAATAAGCCACTTGTTGCCGAGGTCAAGAATCGTTTCAACACCATCAAGGCATCCGACGAAAAAGAGCTGTGGGATAAGCTTGATTTAACGGCTAAAACTCATGCTGCAGTAGCCTATGTTTTTCAAATAGTTCCTAAAACTACAGAAAGATATGATCGCCCGTGGAAAGTCTCTGGAAGACTTGAAAAAGAAACGATTCGGTGTTGCGATGGAGCTACTGCCTACGACCTGGTGTTTCATCGCCAAGGTGCTCTCTTTGATATTTACAATGCCTTGCCTGACATTCTTTCAGACGTATTAAATCGAGATTCTGGGATAGAGCCAGAAACTGCTCAAAAGATTTTTTACACAAGTATTCCTTTTTAGCTTTGTATTTTGAAATACTCGTTTACAATAACCCTTGCATAGGTAAGGGTTATTTTTTTTAGGAGATTCAGTGGCTGAAAGTGGCTTAGTAACGGTAACCGCAGCTTCTCATGCGCTTAATGTTTCGGTTGATACCATAAGGCGATGGAACAAACTTGGTCTTATTAAAGCATCGCGTGACAAAAATAATAAACGCCTTTTTAATCTTCAAGAAATCAAAAGGCTCCAAAGTAAGTTAAACGGCGGCAAAGACGAAACGGAATATAAAGTACTACAAAGTAACAAAAAGTACAAAGAAGCTGCTTGTATAGACTTATTTGCAGGTGCTGGCGGAACAGCACTTGGTTTTCATAATGCCGGTATTCCTCATGTAATGCTGAATGAGCTTGATGAACATGCGGTGGAAACCCTTCAGCACAACAGTAAAGAACATGAATTGAACTGGAACATTGTTCCGGGCGATGTAAAAAATCTAGATTTTAGCTGCTATAAAAATACTCCTG
>CAVDDP010000333.1:0-2276 GCA_963607695.1 Hallerella sp. | reverse complement strand
TCCGGCGGCTTTGCCCAACAACATCACGCCCTGTGGCCGTGTGAACATTACCGAGCGCCCTGCGCGTGAACGCAAAAACGATTTTGAATATGTGGAAAACCCCATGACCGCACAAGAGGCTGCCCAGGAATGCGGGCGTTGCTTACGTTGCGACCATTACGGGTGGGGAAGTGTGTTAGCGCAGGTCAGCGCACCGCAAAGCGGTGCAACGCAGGCCACTTCGCTACCAGCTAGCGCATCACAGAAAGGGGCGTGCCATGAGTAATCTTATGAACGAAAATGCATTATGCACCGTTTTGATTGACGGCGTGCAAACCACGGTTGCGCAAGATGCAACTATTTTGCAGGCCGCGCGCCAGGCGGGCATTGATATTCCCACGCTTTGCTATTTCAAGGGCTTAAACGATGTAGGCTCGTGCCGTATTTGCGTGGTAGAAGTAGAAGGCTCTGGCCGCCTGGAAGCAGCGTGCAATACGAAGGTGCGCGAAGGTATGGTAGTTCATACGAATACGCCTGCTGTTCGTGCGGCGCGCATTGCAAACCTTGAGCTCATTTTGTCAAAGCATAACAGTTCATGCACTACGTGCGTTCGCAGCGATAACTGCGAGCTGCGCACACTTTGCAGCAGGCTGGGTGTTTCCGTTGAACAAACAGAAGCGTTTACGCGCGAGCCGTGGCCGCAGGACTTCCCCTTAATCCGCGATTCCAGCAAATGTATTTCGTGTCAGCGCTGCATTCAAGTGTGCCAAAACGTGCAGGCTACCGGTGTGTGGCAACTTGCGGGTATTGGTGGCGCGGCTGGTGGCGCAAGCATTCAAATTGCGGCGGATTCTTCCCTTGCCCCATTATCCCAGGTGGAGCCCGTATCTGCGCCCGCCATTGCGCAAACAAGCTGCGTGTTATGTGGCCAGTGCATTACCCATTGCCCCACAGGCGCGTTGCGCGAACGCGACGACACCGATAAAGTGCGTGAAGCGCTGGCCGATTCCTCCAAGATTTGCATGATTCAAATTGCGCCTGCGGTGCGAACGGCGTGGGGGATATCGCTGGGGCTTGCTCCGGAAGAAGCCACGGTGGAACGCCTTGCTGCTGCGATGCGCCGCTTGGGCTTTGACTACGTTTTTGACACCTCGTTTACGGCAGACCTTACCATTATGGAAGAGGGAAGTGAGCTTTTGGCACGGCTTGCCAACAGGGAAAACGAAAGCTTCCCCATGTTTACCTCGTGCTGCCCGGGGTGGGTGCGCTTTATTAAGGCGCACTACCCGTATCGCGTGGACCAGCTTTCCACGGCGAAAAGCCCGCAGCAAATGTTTGGCGCGGTGGCAAAAACGTATTGGGCGCAGCAGTTAGGCGTTGACCCTGCGAATATTTTTGTGGTGTCCATTATGCCGTGCGTGGCCAAAAAACATGAGTGCGCGCTGGAAAACATGCACACTACCAGCGCCGGCCCCGATGTAGACGTGGTGCTTACCACGCGCGAGGTAGACCGCCTGGTTGCAAGCTCGTTTGTGAACGTGAGCGCGCTTTCCGATGAGCAGCTGGATGACCCGCTGGGGGTACACACCGGCGCGGGCGTTATCTTTGGCGCAACGGGTGGCGTTATGGAGGCAGCACTGCGCAGTGCATATTACCTGGTTACCGGCGAAAACCCGGCTGCCGATGCTTTTGCGGAAGTACGCGGCGAAAAAGGCTGGCGTGAAGCCACGTTTGATTTGGCGGGAACGCCACTTCGCATTGCGGTTGCCAGTGGCTTAGGCAATGCAAAGCGCCTGATGGATGCCCTGGATGCAGGCGAAGTGTCCTACGATTTTGTGGAGATTATGGCATGCCCCGGCGGCTGTGTTGGCGGCGGCGGGCAGCCTATTTGCCCCGGTAAGGAAATGTCCACGCAGCGCGGTGGCGTGCTCTACGATTTGGACAAGAAAAACACCTTGCGCTTTAGCCATGAAAACCCCAGCGTACAGGCAATTTATAGCGAATATTACGGTGAGCCGTTAAGCGAGAAGGCACATCATGAACTGCATAGTAATCATCACGATTGGAGTATGCCTCATGCGTAAGAATGTTTCTTTTGCGCGCGCCGTTGCAACGTGCGTTTGTGCCGTTGCAGCGCTTGCGCTGATTTTGTGTTGCGCGGGCTGTTCTGCGGGGACTACGGCAAGTTCCTCTGCCTCTGCAAGTGCATCTAGCGGCGCGACGCAATCTGCGGCAAGCTCCATTGAGTCGGTAGACCCTGTTCAGGTGAATGTGGCGTCGCTTAAAGGCCCTACCAG
>CAVDDP010000332.1:0-2281 GCA_963607695.1 Hallerella sp. | reverse complement strand
GGGGAAGCTGTATTTGCCATCAATGGCAACGCCTTGCTCGGTAGTGGTTACCGTGTCAAAATTGCCGCTTTCAGAAACTGTTACAGATGTTCCCGTTCCTGTTCCATAACTATATGTTGCGTTTGCTACTCCAGCTTGAAGATTGGAAAGCATTGAGTCTTTCATTTCTTCGTATGTAAGATACATGGGAGAACTGTTGTAAACCAGAACGCTATCCTTGTTAGTTCTGCTTGTATCAAGCGGATTTATATCTATACCATTAAACGATGTACGCGTCCCGTAATTCTTGTAATCCGTAGTGTTTTCAACTTTATCTTCCAACGCGTAGCAATTATAAATACGCACTGTACGTGCTGGAACATCGCTCTTTGTAAACCAGCTGTTTGGCGCAAGCATCTCACCACCAGACGCAATGGACATAGAAGCACGAACATGATTATATCCTGTTTGACCTAAAGACTTAGGTCCCGCAGGCATATCAACGTAGCTATAGCAGTTTGTAACTAGCAAAGTGCGGTCTACATAACCCAAAAGGTCTGCCAAACTACCAGTATTGCGAACAACAATGCCTCCGCATATACCGCCTACCCAAATACATGAACTGCTTGTATTTCCACTGTCATCTTGTGTGTAATAGCTTTTAATGGAGCCTCCAGCATAACAAGAGTTAATTGTCGCGCGGCAAACTCCAGCAATACCGCCATAACGGTAGTTCTTCCATCCTTTATTGTGAGAAATTCTAATTTCTATATCGTTTGCAGCACTGCAATTTTCTATGTCCATGTTAGTCATACCAACAAGACCACCAACACATGCACCACCCCAGCCAGGATCTGTTGCGTGCTTGTCAACAATGGTATAACCAGAAACAGTGCAGTTTTCAAAATAGCTATTGGTACTTGCAGTAGCTGTTGCTTTTCTGCTTCCAGCAATTCCAACTAAACCGCCCATGGAATACCAACCGGTACCGCTAGTTTCGTTCACAATTTTATTGCCACGGTCAGAATACATAACAATGTTTTTAAGTTGTGCCGCAGACGTTACACCAAAAAGCCCAATTGCTTGATTCGTGCTGCTAATTTCAATATTTTTAATAGCGTAGGATTGTCCATCAAAGCTATACGGGAAGAATGCCATATATGGGTTAGCGTTAGCATCGTCGGAAGCTTTATCATACATACTTCCAATAGGCGTGAAGTAAACGTTGCCACCGTTTTCTTCATAAGAGTCTACATCATGACTTTGCTTCCAATTTAACTGTTCGCTTTCCGAAGGAATATCTGGAACATTATCTGGAGAACCGCTAAGCAAGTATGGATAGCGGTCTCTTGTATATACATCAGTGTATGACCATCTGCTCTCATACACTCTTGTATAATCATTGTAATTGCTGCTGGTAATAGAATATGACGTTGTAGCTTTTTCGCTGTTCCAATTTATGAACTGCAGCTGCGCTTCTGAGCGAATTTCGTACGAATTGCCCTCTTCACCCGGGTCTACCGTTCCAAACGATTGCGCAGATTGGCTGCCCACTTTAAGGGACTGCATGTTCATGGCATTGCCAAAGAAGGGGCACAGTTCAAACGTGTAGGTAGAGCTTATGTTGTCTTTTTCCGTGGTAAGCTTCCACGTGCTGTTGCGCTCAAACTCGGTGGTGTGTAGCGCATTGTTGCCTTCGCCTGTTTGATATGCCACAAACGCATAGTTTGCCATTTGGTCGTGCAGGGCCTCGCCCGCTTCATCGTTGACCGTGCCCAAATTCGTGTTCGACGTGCTCAAAGCAGGTGGTTCCGCACCACTCTCATAAAAGTAGCCATAGCCGTAGGCGTTTACCACACCGCCATCGTCGTGCTCGTTGCAAAGGCTGCTGCCCGAAATGCTTTCGCCGTCCTCATAACCCACGTAACTAAAGTGGTAGCCGCTGTTGCTGCCACCTTCTTCATATTCCCAATAGAACACGCCCACCGTACCAATGAATTCCTGCACCGGCCAGTTGCCGTAGTGAACAACCTGCCCGTTTTGGCGTACCACGGCGGGATACAGGTAATTGCTGCCCTCCGTGGCGTCCACGTTGTAGGACTCGCTTGCCGCGGCAAAACTGCCCAGGCTCAAATTCTGCAGCTCATCGCCCGTAATACGCGTGCCAACCGCTTTGCCTTCCTTACCATATTCGTTGGTGGAAGTGTTATACGCATACAGCTGGCCGCGGTACGAATACGTGCCCTCATCCAGGTAGTAGCAGTCAGAAACGGTGCCGCCAATGCGCGCGAAGCCGTACGTT
>CAVDDP010000331.1:0-2289 GCA_963607695.1 Hallerella sp. | reverse complement strand
AGTGTAGAGCGCGCAGCCTGGCTTTCTGCCTCTTTTTTTGTACGCCCCGTGCCCTGAGCCAAACCTTGATCCCCCGCAAAAACCTGCGCCACAAACGTGCGATCATGCGGAGGCCCTTGTGTTTCAATTAACTTATACGTGGGCGTTATGCCATCTTCCTGCAATTTTTCTTGCAGCGCACTTTTAGGGTTTTCCGGCTCACGCGCCATATCAATTGACATACGCGGAATAAGCGTGCGCTTTACAAACGTAAGCGCAGCATCCAAGCCGCCATCCAAATAAAGCGCCGCAACCGTGGCTTCATACACATTTTCAAGCGCTGAGTGAAGCCCGCGACGGCCGGTACCTGCTTCAGACAAGCCAAAAACAATACAATCGGCAAAGCCCAACCCCGATGCAACATCGGCTAAGCTGGACCCCGAAACAAGCGCAACCTTAATGCGCGTTAAGCCGCCCTCGTCTAAATCGTGATACTCATGAAATGCCAGCGTGGCAACAATAGCACCCAAAATACTGTCGCCCAAAAACTCAAGGCGCTCATAGGAATACTTTACCGAGCGGCCTTCGGTAGCGGAAGGATGCGTGATTGCAGCCAAAAGAAGCGTTTCGTTCTTAAACCGATACTGCAGAATATCCTGCATTGCATCAAGTTTTTCACGTTGTTCGGTGGTGATATCTAAAAGCTCAGGAATATCACTCATGGTTTTCCTCCTGCGCTTTTTGCTGGGAAGCCCACTCAGAAATGCGTTCTACCAGCCCCGATTGCACCACTTGTGCCGTTACCGCTACACCATTTTTTATAGCAGTTGCACTGGAAGAACCATGCCCAATAATGCACGCACCGCGCACTCCTAACAAAGGAGCGCCCCCAAACGTATCGGGGTCAATGGAATCTTTCAAGGCTTTAAACCCGCCTAACAAGGGGGCCGCACCCAGTTTGGTAATAACGTTTTTCTTCATAACGCCTTTTATGGCACGGAACAGCTCTTTTGCAGTTCCTTCAATGGTTTTCAAACACACATTTCCGGTAAAGCCATCACACACATACACATCGTATGTTGCGGCAAGAATATCGCCGCCCTCGGCATTTCCCGCAAAATTAGGAAGGCTCTGCTTTAACAGCTGATGGCATTCCTGTGCAAAAATTGAACCTTTTGTTTCTTCTTCACCAATATTTAAAAGCGCAACGCGCGGGTTTTCAATATGGAGAAGAAACTGGGCATAAACGCTTGCCATCTGGGCAAATTGCACAAGATATGCTGGCTTGCAATCGGCGTTTGCGCCCACATCACACATTAAAACCGGGCGAACAGGCGAAGGAACAACCGTAGCTAATGCCGGGCGCGCAATGCCTTTAATGCGCCCCATGATAAGCGTTGCCGCTGTTAAGCACGCACCCGTTGAGCCTGCAGAATAAAAACCTTGGGCGCGGCCTTCCTTAACCATGCGGCATGCAACCGAAATAGAAGAATCCTTTTTCTTGCGCACCGCTTGTGCGGGATGTTCGCCCATTTCAATAACTTGTGTAGCCACAACCGCTTCGCAACGTTCATGTTCTTGCGCAAACGGCTCTACAACATCGGCAGGGCCGCACAATATAATGTTGAGCTGCGGGTCATTTTGAAGCGCAGCGGCGCATCCTTCTAAAACAACTTGAGGAGCGTTATCGCCACCCATGGCGTCTACCGCAATAGTAATTGGTTCAGACACTCAAAAACCTCCTTACAACAAAGCGTTATAAGACGGAAAAAGCTGCCCTTCTCAAAGAGAACACAGCAGCATTTGCCGACTTGAAACCAGACTTGAAACCAGACTTGAAACTTTAAAACAAAGCAAAGAAACTGTACACCAAAGATAGTGATTTCTTACCAAGATGTTGACTTTACAAGAAAAGACCTTCCTTCTCTACAGAAAAGGAAGGTCTTACCACTTCTTGTAATTCTCAAATTACTCGGCTTCAATAACCTCACGGTTTTTGTAGTAACCGCAGCTAGGGCACACGCGATGAGGAAGCTTCACTTCGCCACATTGCGGGCAAACGGTGCGGGAAGGAGCGCTAATGCGATCGTTAGCGCTGCGACGAGTATGAGTGCTGGCGCGGCCAGTTCGTTGTTTAGGTACTGCCATGACCTATTCTCCTTCTTCATGAAACCAAGGCCTTGCGCCTTGAATAACTTTTGATAAACACGCGAACCAGTATATTAGCAAAGTTCAGCACACTGTTCAAGAGCCATTTTTGGTTTGCGGCGTGAAAATTCACGCTTCCTACTCAACCACAAAATCTTTTAG
>CAVDDP010000330.1:0-2296 GCA_963607695.1 Hallerella sp. | reverse complement strand
TGCGTTGCGGTAAGAAAACGCTCAATCCAGCGGGTATAACGCGCATCTTCAAATGCGGTTCCCTTATACACCGAAAAGCGGTCTACGCATTCTTTGAACAACGCGCGCAAGGGGTCTTCGGGGCAAAAAAGCGGGCAGTTTTCCTGTACCGGCACCGCATGAACGTTTGCCATAAGGCGTGCCACGTTTTGCAAATCGCCCGGGCGCAGGTTGTCAAAATCAAGCTCACTACCTGCACAAAAGCTCTCTACCAATACGCCTTTACCCAGCGCTTGGGGGCTTGCATCGCAATACAAAGGGCGCGGCGTGCACCCGCTTTGCTCCAACGCTTGCAGCGCCGCATATTCATACGCTACTTGCGTATTATGAAACGGCTGCGGAACACGGTTAATGCGCAGCACAAAGCGCGCTTCTGCGCCCTCTTCCCCAAAAAGATAGTTCTCGTTATGCTCGCCTTTTCCCAGTGGCTCTAGGTGAAGTTCACAATGCGGCCGCAAGCCCACCGCCTGTAACAGCGCCGCATTGCCGCTAAGATACTCCCTAACACCAGTGCTTTCACTCATGTTTCGCTACCCTCTTTGCTTTCACCACCTGTTTCGCCCGCGCTCGTGCCCGTGCTGCTAGCCACAGTAGCGCTCTCTTGCGCGCTCTCACTGCTTTGGGCGCTGGCAGAGCCATTCGCCACCTGAAGTGCCACAGCACGCGACGATTGATCAGGGCAAATAGTCATGCTCTGGAACCTGTTTTCCATGAACTCATTGGGGAAGTTTTCAGCATAAAACTGCTCAATGGGCGTGGTGGGCTCTTTGCCCGAAACGCGAAAATACCAGTTATCCAGCGCTTGCAAGGTCATCACGCAATTGATGGTCATAAGCACGCCACAAATGGTGGTAATCACAAAACGCTTGTTCCACGGAATTTTATTGATAAGCTTCAAAAGCGTGGGCAGCATGGCTTTAATCCACGCAACGCCCAAGATGCCAAACATAGAAGCAAACAAGGGGCAGGTGCGGCCATCAAAAACCCATCCCAGCCACTGGTTGCTGTAATCCCATGCCACGGCGCCAAAACCAATTTCCATGAACAGGCTTACCAAATACTCAAAAGCACCGCCAATAAGGGTACACATTAGAAAAAGGAAGAATACGTTTTTGTCCTTAAAGCGGTTCAACGCCACGGTCATAAGCACAGCGCCCACGCCGTATATGGGGCTAAACGGACCAAACAAAAGCCCTGCTCTATCTTGGTAAACGCCTGGCTCCACAAATGCCATGTGAAACGCAAGCTCTACCACTTCGCCAATAACACAACACACCACAAAGGTCCAAAAAACGTTGAAGAAATCCAAGCGAATATAGCCATGCCCTTTATCGGCAAGGCCAAGCGTTCCTGTTTTTGCATGCGTTTCTAAGTCGATATCGCGAAGCCCCCGGCGCAAGCGCTCTTCACGTTGCATGGCGGGGTTCAGGTAGATAGAGAAGCCAATGAGCAACGCAACACTAATAAGCTCGGTAAAAACAGGTGGCGGCGAACCTGAAAGCATAACATCACACACAAACGCAATAACGCCTACCACCACGGCGGTCCACAAAAGCACCCCCGCTTTTGCACGATACCCGCGTAAAAGACGCACGCCAATCAGAATGTTCAAAACAGCATGAATAACAAAAGCGCACGCACTTACCACCGCAACAGCCAGCGTTGTTACGGAATATTCATCTATGCCCAAACGGCCGCTTAACACCGCAAAATCGGGGCTGAATGTTACCAGCACCGCGCGCAGCGCAAGCAACACGGAATACAAGCCCGCAAGAAGAAAGCCCACCGCAAAAACTTTCACGGCAAAGGGAATTTTGTCAAAGGTTTTGGTGCGTGTTCCGCCCTTTGCTGCCTCCATAATTGCGCCCAGCTCTGCCATGGTAAGCATTTGCTGCTCTTCACGCTTACGTGTTACCTCTAAAATGGTTCTGATGTCATTATCAGATAAGTCGTGATCGCTCACCAAATCTTGCGTTACCGCAGCAACATCAATAAGAGGGTCATGTGCGAGATATTCTTGCTGTTCTTCCATATGGCCTTCTTTCTGTACGCATGTTGTTATTTGCTCCAGTATAAACCATAGAAAAGAATACGGGCGAAGGGGTTGGGAGTTAGTTACTTTGCCTTACGCACCTATGCCTTTTTAGGAGTCGAAAAGAAGATGAGCGAGAAGCGTGTAGGCAGAGGGTTGAGGCGACTCTGCGAGGCTATGGATAAGTGCATTCTTGTTGGAAGTTTTTCCAAAGAAGCATTATCC
>CAVDDP010000329.1:0-2298 GCA_963607695.1 Hallerella sp. | reverse complement strand
GGCTCGAACGATATGTGGCACTAACGATATGCTGGTACCCTTTTCGCGGCGGCAGAAATCGTAAGTTTGGCGTGGTGTTTTCCGCCGCGCCGTAGCTGTGGGGGCATGAAACCCGGCGCACAAAACAAGAAAGGATGAACGTATGGAACGTGAAAACGCGTGGAAAAAGTACTCTGAGCAGGATTTACAAGAGCTTGACCAGCTTACTTCCAACTACATTGACTTCATTTCCCAAAACAAAACAGAGCGCGAGTGCGCTGCTGCTGCCATTAAAGAAGCAGAGCAAGCGGGCTACCTTCCACTTGAACAGGCAATTCAAGAGCATCGCGCGCTTAAGCCGGGCGATAAAGTGTGGGCACACACACACGGCAAGGCGCTTATTCTGGTACAAATTGGTACAGAATCCCTGGTCAATGGCGCAAACATTCTGGGCGCCCACATTGATTCCCCGCGCTTAGACTTAAAGCAAAACCCCCTGTACGAGTCCGACGGCTTCACCTTGCTTGACACTCATTACTACGGCGGCATTAAGAATTACCAATGGGTCACGCTGCCGCTGGCGCTGCATGGCGTGGTGGCAAAAAAGGACGGCACGGTGGTGAATATTGCGCTGGGCGAAGACGCGTCTGACCCGGTGTTTTGTGTGACCGACCTGCTGCCCCATTTGGGTGGGGAACAAATGGACAAAAAGGGCAATAAAATTGTTGAAGGCGAAGACCTTGACCTGTTGGTAGGCAATCGCCCGCTTGTTGCTTCCCCTGCCAGTGAAGGCGAAGGGGAAGACGCTTCTTCAATTGCTTCCGCAGAAGCTTCCTCTAAAGACGCCGTAAAAGCATGGACACTCAAGCTCTTGAAAGAAAAATACAACATTGACGAGGAAGATTTTCTTTCCGCCGAGCTTGAGGTAGTGCCCGCCGGCGCCGCGCGCGACCTGGGCTTTGACCGCAGCATGGTTTTGGGCTATGGCCAAGACGACCGCGTTTGTGCCTACACCTCGCTTATTGCCCAGCTCAAAGTAGAAAAACCAGCGCGCACGGCGGTGTGTATTTTGGTAGACAAAGAAGAAATTGGAAGCGTGGGCGCCACGGGCATGGCATCGGCGTTCTTTGAGAATACCATGGCCGAGATTTTGGCGCTTTGCGGGCACGATTCTAACCTGGAGCTGCGCCGCTGCCTGGCTGCCTCGCGCATGCTTTCGTCCGATGTTTCCGCAGGTTATGACCCCTTGTATTCCAGCGTTTTCGACAAGAAAAATGTGGCGTATTTGGGCCGCGGCCTGGTGTTTAACAAGTACACGGGCGCGCGCGGCAAAAGCGGCAGCAACGATTGCTCGGCTGAATACATTGCACTCATTCGCCGCATTATGGACAACGCAAACGTGAGCTTCCAAACCGCTGAACTGGGCAAAGTAAACGCTGGCGGCGGCGGTACCATTGCCTACATTCCCGCGAAATACGGCATGGACGTTATCGACTCGGGCGTTGCCGTGCTTTCGATGCATGCCCCTTGGGAAGCCACCAGCAAAGCCGACATCTACGAAGCCTACAAGGGCTATTGTGCGTTTCTTGGTTGCGCCGATTAGGCTTAATAACGACCGAGAGTGAAGGCAAGGTGGCGCAATAAACGGTAATTTCGATGATTTCCGCTTCCGCTTATTTGATTTCAACGCGTGCCGCCAAAAGCGCGAGTATAATATCCCAATTATACGAAAATCCCACATCGCCGCATAAGGCATTAAGTAAGCAAGGAGAATTTATGGCTTTCTATTACGAAGAACCGTCACGCACGTTCAACGAGTACTTATTGGTTCCCGGCCACACGCCGTCAAACTGCATTCCCACCTCGGTTAATTTGAGCACGCCGCTGGTTCGGTATAGAAAAGGCGAAGAAGAATGCCCCCTTACGCTGAATGTTCCCATGGTTTCTGCCATTATGGCGGCGGTTTCCGATGACAAAATGGCGGTTGCGTTGGCAACAGAAGGCGGCTTGTCGTTTATCTATGGCAACCAAACCATTGAGCAAGAGGCTGCCATGGTTGCCCGTGTAAAGAATTACAAAGCAGGATTTGTGGTATCGGACGCCAACCTTTCCCCTGATCAAACGCTTGCCGATGTAGTAGCGCTCAAAGAGCAATTTGGCCACTCCACCATGCCGGTCACTCACGATGGAACGGCAACCGGCAAGCTTTTGGGTATTGTTACCGGGCGTGATTATCGTTTGTCGCGCATGAGTTTAGATACCAAAGTGGCAGATATAATGACGCCGCGTGAGAAAATGATTGTTGCTCCTGTTGATACC
>CAVDDP010000328.1:0-2302 GCA_963607695.1 Hallerella sp. | reverse complement strand
CTGCTGCATCATCAGCAGCTGCGTCTTCCGCGTCAATCACTTCAGCAACTACCGCTTCGGCAACGCCTTCCTTGCTATTCGCATCCGAGTTCAAAGGCGTTTCGCTCTCGCGAGAATCAGCATCTTCAACTTTTATCGTCATAATTCTCACACCTTGCTGTAGCGCTTATTATTTCTCGTCGTCGTCCACTACTTCGTAGTCGGCTTCAATGGGGCCATCGTCGTTGCCGCCCTGGGCACCCGCAGCACCGGCAGCACCAGCTGCACCTGCAGCTTGATCAGTGGAGTATGCAATCTCTGCCAGCTTGTAGCCCGCTTGCTGCATTCTTTCCTGAGCAGCCTTAATGGCCTCAATGTCGGTACCCTCCAAAGCCTTGCGAGCTTCGGCAATGGCGTCCTCGGCGTCTTTCTTCACGTCTTCCGGAATCTTGTCGCCAATTTCGCTGATGGTTTGCTCCGTAGCATTTGCCAAGCTGTCGCAGTTGTTGCGAATCTCAACTTCTTCCTTGCGCTTTGCATCTGCTTCGGCGTTTGCTTCAGCGTCTTTCACCATGCGATCCACTTCGTCGTCGGACAAGGCGGTAGAGCCGCTAATGGTAATTTGCTGCTCTTTGCCAGTGCCCAAGTCTTTTGCAGAAACATTCACAATGCCGTTCGAGTCAATGTTGAACGTTACTTCAATTTGCGGAACACCACGACGAGCTGCCGGAATGCCCGTTAACTGGAAGCGGCCCAGCGTTTTGTTGTCTGCCGCCATGGGGCGCTCGCCTTGCAAAACATGAATCTCAACAGCAGTTTGGTTATCGGCTGCGGTGGAGTAAATCTCGGTCTTGCGGGCAGGAATGGTGGTGTTGCGGTCAATCATCTTGGTCATAACGCCGCCCAAGGTTTCTACACCCAAGGAAAGCGGGGTTACGTCCAAAAGAACAATGCCCTCAACGTCGCCCGACAAAACGCCGCCCTGAACAGCTGCGCCCATAGCAACTACTTCATCGGGGTTCACCGACATGTTGGGCTTTTTGCCCGTTAACTTCTCTACCAAATCCTGCACGGCAGGCATACGCGTAGAGCCGCCAACCAAAATAACTTCGTCCAGTTCACCTGCACGCATGCCGGCGTCCTTCAAAGCCTTTTCTACCGGAACCTTGCAGCGCTCCAGCAAATCCTTGGTAATGCGCTCAAACTCAATGCGGGTAAGCGTGTAATCAAGGTGCTTAGGACCAGTTTCGTTAGAGGTAATGTACGGCAGGTTCACGTTGGTTTGGCTGGTAGCAGAAAGCTCCATCTTGGCGCGCTCGGCTGCTTCCTTCAAACGCTGCAGCGCCATGGGGTCTTTGCGAAGGTCAACGCCTTGGTCGCTTTGGAATTTGTCGGCCAACCAGTCAATAATGCGCTGATCCCAGTCGTCGCCGCCTAAGTGGTTATCGCCATTGGTAGCTGCAACTTCAAAAACGCCATCGCCCAACTCAAGGATGGAAACGTCGAAGGTGCCGCCGCCCAGGTCAAATACCAAAATCTTTTCGTCTTTGTTCACTTTGTCAAGGCCGTAAGCCAAAGCAGCAGCGGTTGGCTCGTTCACAATACGCAAAACTTCCAAGCCGGCAATTTTGCCTGCGTCTTTAGTAGCCTGACGCTGTGCATCGTTGAAGTAAGCAGGAACGGTAATAACCGCTTGCGTAATAGGCTCGCCCAAACGCTTTTCAGCATCGTTCTTCATTTTCTGAAGAACCATGGCGGAAATCTCTTCAGGCGTGTATTCCTTGCCTTCAATCTCTACCGCAGCACGGCCACTCTTGCCAGAAACAACCTTGTAAGAAACGGTTTTTTGCTCTTCTTTTGTTTCGTTGTAAGAACGACCAATAAAACGCTTTACCGAAGAAACGGTGTTTTGCGGGTTGGTAACAGCCTGGTTTTTCGCAGCTTTGCCAACAACGCGCTCGCCGTCTTTGCGGAAGCCTTCAACAGAAGGGGTGGTGCGGTCGCCTTCCGCGTTGACCAAAATTTCAGGCGTTGTGCCTTCCATTACTGCCATTGCGGAATTGGTAGTGCCTAAGTCAATACCCAAAATCTTTGCCATAGTAATCAGTCCTTTCACTGATGATTATCTGAACCATTACGGCGCAGTTCTTTTTTTACTTTGTGCACTATAAAATCTAAGTCCCATACTGTCAAGTTTTATTATTTCTAACGTTTAGTTTTTGTAACCTTTACTAATTTCGCCGTTTTGTCAAACGGCGAAATAGCTTAACGCTGCGAAGCGCCTAGGCGCGCCATTTCGCCCTTTTACGCTCCTCGTCACGGC
>CAVDDP010000327.1:0-2304 GCA_963607695.1 Hallerella sp. | reverse complement strand
GTCTACGCCGCCGCTCATGGCCACGATCACGCGCTTGGGCGCGGGGGTGGTGATATTTCTACTTGTTTCGTTCATCTGGTAATTCTTCAAATACGGTAGCGGGTGTTTTGTTATATTTTCCCCTTTTAGTGCAACAATATGCACCTTTTTGGCGAAAAACTGTAAAACCTGCTGGTTTCATAATTCGCCGGCTCGCTAAGCTTGCTCGCTTTTGAATCGGATTACCTAACGGGCGAGGGCTTCCTAATATGCTGGCTCGCTAAGCTTGCTCGCTGGCTTTGCTCACGCTGCGACGGCGTCTTCCCCTTCCCCTTAATGCCTTTATCTTTCCCGCGCAGGTACTTATTTTTCTCCTTTGCGTTGTGGCGCTTCCCGTTGGCCCCACAGGTACAGCGCCAGCACAAACGCTGCCGTGACCAGCGAAATTATTCCCAGCCCCACAATAAGCGACGGCCACTCCAGCGTTGCAACCACCGTTGCCACCGCCGTGATAAGCGTGTACGAGAAATTTGCCAGCGCCGATGCCGAGCCCACGCGGCTGGGCGGCTGATTCAGCAGGTCAACGTAGGCAAGGGGGCGCACGATGCCCTCGGCCAGCGCGTAGGGCGCAAACGCCAGGAAAAACAGCAGCGGCGAAAGCTTGCCCACCGCCACCAGCGCTATACCCGAAATAGCAATGAGCACAAAGCACAGGCGCAAAATGCGCTTGTTGGGCAGGCGTTTTGAAAGCGCCAGGTACACAAAAGGCGCAATGCAGTCCAGCAGGCTGGCGGCGGCGTAAATTACGCTGTAGCCTGCGTAGCTTAGGCCAAAGTCGTTCATAAGGATGTAGGAAACCACGGCAATGAATGCAAAGAACGGCACGCCGGCAAAACCCATGATAAGCGCAAGCGACAGGAAGGATTTGTTCGAGGCAAGCTCTTTGCAGTCGCGCGTAACTTTTGCGAGCGCCTGCGCCACCGAGGAGGTGGAAGGTTGCGGCGCGCCGGCAACTGACGCAGGCGCGGCTGCGGGCGCGGCGGCTGTGACCTGCGGCGCAGCGACCTGCGCGTCGGTGGGGTGCGGAGCTACGACCTGCGGTGTGGCGGCTGGCGCCGCGCCGCCTTCCCCTTCCCCTTCCCCTTCCCCTACTTTATGCGTTTCTGTAATAAGGAGCGAAAGCGCCACCGCAGCAGCGCCCAGCCCCGCCAAAATGCCAAACACGCCGCGCCAGTTGGTAACCGATAGAATGAAGGTGCCCAAAAACGGCGCGAACACCGGGCCAATAATAACCAGCGACTGCAAAAACGTCATGGCCGTTTGCACGGAATTGGGGGCGAAGGCATCCTGAATAAGGGCCGTGACCAGCGTTTGCGTTGCGCCCACACTTATGCCTTGCAGCACGCGAAACGCAACCAGCAGCTCAACCGAGGGGCTAGCCGCGCACCCTGCCGACGCCACCGTGAACAGCACCGTTGCGGCTACGAAGAAGGGTTTTCGCCCCACGCAATCGCTTGCCGGGCCCACCAAAAACGTGGCGAACGCCGAAATGAAGAAGAAGGCGAACATGGTCAGGTTCAAATAGCCAATGCTCACGTTGAACGTTTCTTGCATGCTGGGCAGCGCCGGCGCGTACATGTCAATTGCCAGAATCACAATCAAGTCAATTGCCAAAACGCAGGCAAAAAAACTGCGGGCGCCAAGCCGTTTTTGCGCACACTTAAGAGAAAACGCCATGTTTGTCCTTACTGAATTCGTTCTTGTTGAGCTCTCGTTCTTCCTGGGCTTGCTCTTGCCGGGCTCGTTTTTCCCGAGTTCGCTCTTGCCGGGATTGCGCTTCCCGAAATTGCGCTGCCCGTGCTCGCTCTTGCCGAGCTTGCTCTTGCCGGGATTGCTCTTGCTGGGCTTGCTCTTGCTGGGCTTGCTCTTGCTGGGCTCGCTCTTGCAGGGCTCGTTCTTGCTGAGCTTGCTCTTCTCAAGCCCGTTCTTCCCGAATTTGCGAATGAGCGCTTTGTTTGTGCATAGTGTATAAGGTTTCGCGCTTTTCTGCACAAGCCTCAGAACAAAAAAGAGGGAGAAAATGCTGAGTTTTCGAGACTTTGCGTAAATTTCGGCCCCATTTTTGCCTTTGGAAGGGCGCCGCAAAAATCGTCAAAGCCCTGACCTGCACAAACGTAAAGCGCTCTTTTTCTTCCCCTGATTTTTTTACGCAAAGTTCCCGAAACTCAGCAGTTTTTGGTGTTTTTTCTTTCTGGGCGGCGCGTAACGAGGTGTTGTGCGAAAAATGATGCTGGGGAAACGCAGTAGCAACGCAGGGCGGGGTGT
>CAVDDP010000326.1:0-2309 GCA_963607695.1 Hallerella sp. | reverse complement strand
TATCTACACAAGCCCGCTTTTGCTTTTAGATAACGGAACTTCTTCTAACAACTATTCTGAACTGGTAAGTGCCACCACTTTAGGAAGTGCCTACAAGGAAGATACGAACAAAATTCAAGAAGGGTGGCCTCTTTTATCCTGGGAAAGTGAAGAGGCTGTGGCTGCTGAGTATACTGTTTCTTTTACTTCAAATACTGATGCCCAGATAAGCCTTTTCTATGATAAGGAAAATAATAACCCCGTTGAGAAAACGAGCGATACCTACACTTTGAAAAACGGCACGTATTACTACCATGCAAGCGCAGATGGATACATTGATGAAGCGGGAAGCATAAAAGTAAACAATGAAGATCTAACAACAAACATCACTTTATTTAAGGCGGTAAGCTTTAATGTTGCTGCTACTCCCGCAGACGCAACAATTACTGTAGTTGATGACGATGGAAATACTATTGCCGCAGATATAAATGGGCAATTTACGCTTAAACAAGGGAAAAGCTACACCTATACTGCCGCAAAAGAGGGCTATATTTCTTATTCGGAAGACTTTAGCGCAACAGATGGGTTGGAGCTAAATATTTCTCTTACCAGTGCAGAAGGCGTAACGGAAGTTACTGGTTCGGCTTTTACCATAACACAGGCAGGGACCTATCATGTTCCAACTAGCTTTTCGGGCATGATTTATCTTGAAACTGATGAAGAGGTAACAATTGTTGGTAATGGCATTGCAGATTCTGCAAAATGCGAAAACGTGTTCATTGATGCAACAGTAGGTGAAATAAAGTTAACGCTCAAAGATATTTTTATTTCAGACACTGCAAACACGGCAAGCGCCATTGACATAGATGAAACGGGCAACATTCTTTCCATCGAAGGCAAAGTGGTTGTTGACTATAACGTTGGATTCACAAACGTTAATGACGCCTTAATACACGTAGCAACAGGTGAAACGCTTACCATAAAAGGCTCGGGTACGTATTATCAGTACAACTGCACCCAAGGTGCAGGAATTGGTGGCAACACTGGTGAGATGAATGGTGACATAACGTTTGCCATGACTGGCAGTGCTTTTATAAAAGGCACAAGACAAGGTGCTGTTATTGGCGCTGGTGCTGCGGCGAAAGACACGGGAACACCAGGGAAAGTTACGTTTGAAAGCGGTAACTACAATTTGATTTCCAATTCACGCGGTGCTGTTATTGGCGGAAGTGCCGGAAGCAGTGGCGCTTCTGAAGGAACTGAAGTTTATTTCAATGGCGGGTGCATCAATATCAACGTTGACTGGTCCGGTGCTGCTGTTGGTGGCGGAGGATACAACAAAGGCAATGATGCTTCGGGCGGAACTGCTTACTTTGGTGGAGCTTCCGTGCGTGTGTATGTTGACAAAAACGCCGCAGCAAACTTATCGGAAGGCTGGAACGGAAAGCCTATAGCTGAAGGCATAAACGATGCTGCCATAACGGCACAACGCTTAAACACAAATGGGGAAAAAGTATATAGGTGTGCTGTTGACACCTCTCTGCTTGAGAGCACCAAGGCAAGCGATACTTACACTGTTTGCCTTGATGGTGATGAAAATGCTTTTTATGAGGGTGGTCTTCATGAATGGGGCTATGTTCAAGAGAAACTTGATAAGGAAACAGGAGAACAGCTATCAATAACTTCTACTATTTCTAACTGGTACAAAATTGATGAGCCATGTTTGTACTTATACCTTACCGGTGAAAACCATCAGCTTAACGTGAACGGAGAAACGCTTACCGCTAAGTGGGATAGCGAAACAGAAACATTCACGGTTGAGAAAGTTGCAGAATACGATGGCCTTTTGGGAGATGTTAACTTTAACAACAGAATTAATATTGTTGATGCTCAAATAGCCTATGAAATTTCAAACGGAAAGTATACAACACATGAAAAATACGAAACCATGCGCCTTGCTGCCGACGTGAACAAAGATGGTTTTGTTGATGCGGCCGATGCCTTTGCGATTCAGGTTTATGTTCATGCGGGCGAATTTATGAGCTAGTATGCTTAAGCATTCTTGATTACTAAAAACCTAACCAATAAGTTTGATGGGAATAGGCGGCTTTTCGAAGCCGCCTATTGTATAGATTTTCGCTTGTGTGCTTGTCGTGCAAAAACCTATAAAAGAAAGAAGTTTTATTTCAAAAGGCAGAAATATTGTTAATACAATAAATGTTTATAGGGTTTATTAGTAATGCACGCTTTGTAACAAAAGTTTTTCATACCATTTAACCGAAAAGGTGTTGAACAACTGCCGCTTAGGTGTTGAACAACACCTCTTTTAT
>CAVDDP010000325.1:0-2322 GCA_963607695.1 Hallerella sp. | reverse complement strand
AGAAAGCCCGGCGCGACTGCGGCGGATAGCGCCCGCAACAGCCTTAACCGCTTCGTCCTGGCCAACAACGCGCTCATGCAGCTTGTCTTCCAAATCGGCAAGCTTTTGCATTTCTCCCTGCATCATCTTTTGCACCGGAATGCCCGTCCACGCCGAAACCACCTCGGCAATTTCGTCTTCCGAGACTTCCTCTTTCAAAATGGCGCCGTCTTTCTGACGCTCGTTCAGAATATTCTCGGCATCTGCCAGCTGCTTTTTCAGCTCAGGAATGCGCGCATAGCGAATCTCAGAAGCCAGCGACAAGTCGCCCTCGCGCATGGCCTTTTCCTCTTCGTTTTGCGCCGATTCCAGGTTTGCCTTGATAGATGCCACGTTCTCAATAACGTCTTTCTCGTTTTTCCATTCCGCCTTGCGAGCATCAAGCTGCTCTTTTGCCGTAGCAATCTCACGGCGCAAATTCTCCAAGCGCTCCTTCGACGCCTCGTCGGTTTCCTTCATAAGCGCCTGCTCTTCAATTTGCATTTGCGTAAGCTTGCGTTCTGCCAGGTCAACCTCTTCGGGCATGCTGTCAATTTCAATACGCAGGCGGCTTGCCGCTTCGTCCATAAGGTCAATGGCCTTATCGGGAAGGAACCGGTCGGAAATGTAGCGGTTTGAAAGCTCGGCCGCCGCCACAATGGCGCTGTCTTTAATGCGCACGCCATGGTGAATTTCGTACTTTTCCTTTAAGCCGCGCAAAATGGCAATGGTGTCTTCCACCGTGGGTTCGCCAATAAGCACCTGCTGGAAGCGGCGCTCCAACGCAGCGTCTTTTTCCACGTACTTGCGGTACTCATCAAGCGTGGTGGCACCAATCGCATGAAGTTCGCCACGCGCCAATGCAGGCTTCAACATGTTGCCGGCATCCAGCGAGCTATCGCCGCTTGCACCTGCGCCCACAATGGTGTGCAGCTCATCGATGAACAAAATAATGTGGCCATCCGATTGCTTCACTTCGCGCAAAACGCTTTTCAGGCGGTCCTCAAATTCGCCCCGATACTTTGCGCCAGCCATCATAGAGCCCAGGTCAAGCGAGATAATCTCTTTGTCGCGCAGCGTGGTGGGAACGTCGCCCGCCACAATGCGCTGTGCCAAGCCTTCCACAATGGCGGTTTTGCCGGTGCCGGGCTCGCCAATAAGAACGGGGTTGTTCTTGGTGCGGCGCGAAAGCACCTGAATGGTGCGGCGAATTTCCTCCGAGCGGCCAATCACCGGGTCAAGTTTGCCCTCGCGCGCTTGCTGCGTTAAGTTCTGCCCGTATTTCTCAAGCGCCTCAAATTCCGCCTTTTCCGTTTGGTCGGTTACGCGCGTGTCGCCACGAAGCTCCTCGTAGGCCGCCTCAATGTTTTTGCGCGTAACGCCCGCGGTGGAAAGCAAGCGCCCCGCCGCCGTTTTGTCTTCGGAAAGCGCAATAAGCAAATGCTCGGTGGTGGCGTAACTGTCGCCCAGCTTTTCTGCCGCCTTAACCGCGTTGTCGAGCACGCTCATAAGCGCCTGACCAGGCACTCCTTGCATACCCATAATGCCGCCCGCCTGCTTGGGCATGCTGTCAATTTCGCTTTCAACGTTAGCCAGCAGCGCCTGCGGCTCGGCCCCAATGCGCTTGATAATGGCGGTAATGTTGTTCTCGCCGCGCGTGAGCAGCGCCTTCAGCATATGGATGGGCTCTGCCTGCGCGCTTTGAGCGTCAGAGGCAATGCCCATGGTTTCCTGCAGCGCCTCTTGCGCCGTTAGTGCCAGTTTTTGTAAATTTCCCATGTTCATACTGTTTCCTCCTATCGTGTGTATAAAGAAGGGGGTGCGGAAGTGTCCGGCGCCGCAACGTGCACCGCGGTTGTACCACGCCTGGCGGCTCGCAGCCGCGCACGCCGTTACAGCGCGCCCTTACGGCAAGTACCGAATAATGGCGGTGTCGGAAACCAGCGAGCTTACCGATTCGCGTGTTTCCAGCTCATGCACCCTGTCTGCCAGGCGACGAACGCGCCTGTGTAAATCGTCAATCTCGGTGTCGCGCTCATCCAGGCGGCCCTGCAAGTCTAAAATACGAATAACACCCGCCAGGTTAATTCCTTCGCTGGTAAGTTCGTTAATGAACTCTAAGCGCTCAATGTCGGCCTGAGAATACATACGGGTATTGCCGCTGGTTCGTTGGGGTGTAACCAGGCCTTTTTGCTCGTACGTGCGCAAAGTTTGAGGGTGCACGCCTGCAAGTTCAGCCGCAACGCCAATCATGTAGACCGGCCTGTTTCTGTCGTTTATTGCCATACTCGCACATCTTCTTTC
>CAVDDP010000324.1:0-2326 GCA_963607695.1 Hallerella sp. | reverse complement strand
TGGAAAGTTCCACTTCATAGGCGTCAAGCGTTGCTTTTTGCGCATCGTGATTGCGGCGAACGTAATCGGAAAGCGTGCCTTCAAACTCCCCCGCTTCAACCAGCTTGCGATACCCCTCCATAATGGGGGAACCAAAACAATCGGTGCCCGAAACAAAACGAACGTTTTGTGCACCAATGCGGTCTTTCAAAAAGCGGGCGAAGCAGTCGGCGGGAACAAAAACGCCACCCACGTGCCCAAAGTGAAGCGCCTTGTTGCCATAGGGCATTCCTGCCGTAACAACGGCACGCGCGGGCCACGGTTTTGAGTTTTCGCTGGTAAACAATGACACAATGTTCTCCTTACAAATCCAAAGAATCTTGCTTTGAAGACGTTTGCGCCTTACGGGCAAAACGTATAAGGAATTCCTGGTTTGTTTCTGTTTGCTTGATAGATTTCACCAAGGTATCCATAGCACGCTCGGTGTTGTTCAAGTTTGCAAGCACGCGGCGCACCGCCCAAATAAGCGGCGCTTCCTGCGGGTCAAGCAGCAATTCTTCTTTGCGCGTGCCTGAAGTAATGGGGTCAATAGCAGGGAAAATGCGCTTGTCGGCAAGCGAGCGGTCAAGCTTTAATTCCATATTGCCCGTACCCTTGAACTCTTCAAAAATAACTTCGTCCATTTTAGAGCCGGTATCTACCAGCGCCGTGCCTAAAATGGTTAAACTGCCGCCATTTTCAATATTGCGCGCAGCACCCAGGAAACGCTTAGGTGGATAAAGTGCACTGGAATCCACGCCGCCTGACAAAATTCTGCCCGATGCTGGCGTGCCCATGTTGTAGGCGCGCGCCAAACGGGTGATAGAGTCCAACAGAATAACAACATCGCGCCCCTGCTCTACCAGGCGTTTTGCGCGCTCGATAACAAGTTCTGCCACGGCAATGTGGTTTTCGCACGGCTTGTCAAAGGTAGAAGAAATAACTTCGCCTTTAATGGAGCGCTCCATGTCGGTAACTTCTTCAGGGCGTTCATCCACCAAAAGGCACATTAGGTGAACTTCAGGGTTGTTGGCGGAAATTGCCGCTGCAATGTCTTTGAGTACGGTGGTTTTACCCGCTTTAGGAGGCGAAACAATCAAGCCGCGCTGGCCCTTGCCAATGGGCGACACAAGGTCAATCACACGCGCCGTGGTGGTATTTTTGCCGTGCTCCATAATTAAACGTTCATCAGGGTAAATGGGCGTTAAATCGGCAAAACGGGTACGCCCGCCCAGCTCATCGGCGGGAATGTCGTTTACGCTAATAACTTTTTGGATTGCGGCATATTTTTCATTGCCTTGCGCGGGGCGCGTTAGGCCAACCAGATAATCGCCTTTACGCAAACCATTGCGGCGAATAATGGAAAGGCTTACGTACGCATCGCTTTCACTGGGCAAATAGCCTTTCGCACGCAAAAAGCCATAGCCGTCGTTCATGATATCAAGAATGCCCGTTACTTCAATAATGCCTTCAGCCTTGCACAGTGCCTCAAACACTACATCTACCAGCTCGGCCTTACGATACCCCGAAGCATCAATGCTGTACTCTGCGGCCTTCTCGCGCAGGTCACCCACTTTCATCTCGGCTAATTCATCACGAGAAATGCTGGGAAGAACCTCGCGGCTACCATGAGGGCGATTGCGCTGGCGGCGATGATCACGGTCAAACGTCACTTTGCCGCCTTTATTCTGGTTCTGCTGGCCGTTCTGCTGGTTTTGATTGTAGCTTTTATCGCCCGAGAAGCTTGCACTTTGCTTCATGCGCTTTTTGGGGCGCTCGCCTCTTTCGGCGTTGTCGGTATGGTCGGCGCGATCTGCGTGGTCAGCGTGGTCGCCGCGCTCTGTGCGGTCGGTGCGCTCACGCTTAATTCGCCCCGTTGGAGCAGGAGCTTCAGAGGCATCGCTCGCGCTTGCGGTGGTAAGCCCTTGCGCTGCCGCCGCTTCTTGGGCAAATTCCGCAAACATGGGAAGAACATCGGCAATTTCGCCTGTTCCCGCGCTTGCACCCGCCTCTGCGTTAGCGCCCGCGGCTGCCTTTGAATCTGCGGCTGCTGGCTCTTCCGATTCGGCAGACACAACCACTTTCTTGCGCCCACGACGCTTTGGTGCCGGCGCTTCTTCCGCCTGAGATGCTTCAACTGCTTCGGCACTTGCGCTAACACTTGCGGGAGAAGCAGCAGGTGCAACAGCCTGCGTTGCCTGCTCTGCTTCGGCGGTCTCGCCTTCTACCGGTACTGCTTTCTTGCGGCCTCGACGTTTCGGTGCGGGCGCTTCAGGAGCAGCCTCTGTTGCCTCGGCCGCTGCAGAAG
>CAVDDP010000323.1:0-2328 GCA_963607695.1 Hallerella sp. | reverse complement strand
ACGTGCTTTGCGTGCTTTGCGTATTGCTGGAATCCGATGATGCCGGCTGGTTGCCATCGGTATTGCCTTGGTCGCCACCATCGCTACCACCACGGTCGCCGCCGTCATCGCTGCCACCGTCATCGGGCACAACAGGGTCGGGGTCAGTCTTTCCGTCTGACTTAGGCATTTCAAAGTCTTGCGTGGTAATCGAAAGAGCACCGGTAGAAGCACTCACGGCAGCATACGTTGGTTCTTCGCCGTTTTCGGAATCTTCCCCTGTATATACCGTAACATCTTCTTCCGTTATGCCCTGGCTAAAGAAAAGACCAGCTTCTTGCGAAGGTTCAGCGCTTACTTTGGCATAGTATGTTTTGCCTGCCTGCGCCGTTCCTTCCACCGCAACTTCTTCGCCACGTTCATTTGTTTCATACCAGGTCAAAGAAACGCTTATATCATCGGTGCCGCCAACACCACCATCAGCTCGCTTTAAAATGCCTGTTTGGGGCAAAGTTTTGCCAACTTCAGGCGCCTGCACATACAAACCGAGTTTCGTAACGTTATCGGCGTACACCGCAACAAGATTCGCGTTGTTTTGCGGCATGGCAAAGCTCAGCGATTCATTGAACTTGTTAGCATTGGTAATATAGTCGGAAACGGGGTACAAGCCCGTTGTTTCCTGTGCATCCCAGTACCAGAAATGCTTTTTCGTGGCGGTGGGGGCACTCGCGGTCACCGAGGCATCGTATTGGTATTTTCCTACTTCTGTTCCATTAATAGAAAGCCCAAACTCAAGCGTTTTGTAGCGTTGCCACATGTCGCCGCCCTCATCGGTACCATAGCTTACGTAATAACCGGGAAGGTCTATGAAGAACGAGTCTTTGGTTTCGTTGTTGATATTTCTTCCTATGCGCACATCGCCCTTTGTGGTGCCTGTTCGAATACCAACAGAAGAGCCCTTGCTCACACCACCAGTTACGTAGGCAAAAAGGATGGTTTGCCAATCGGGGGTACCCAGGAACAAATCGTCTTTTGAGCCGTTCTCGCCTCGGGTGTTGTCTTTAACAATCATCACTCCAGAAAGTTTCAAATCATACCATGAGTAAACATACACGCCGCCGCCTTCGCAATTGTTATCGCCCGTATCAACAATATTGCACACGTTATACCTGATAGTGCAATCTTTAAGGGTGCAGTAGTTATTATCAACAGAAATGCCGCCGCCAAATTTTCCCGCCTTATTGCCGGTAATGATGCAGTTACTCACTGTTGTGTACTGCTGGTCCAGATAAATTGCCCCGCCGTTACCTCCACAAATATTGCCGGAAAACGTAAGATTGGTAATGCTGCCTTCATTTTCCGCCAACGTGTTTGAGTTCACATACACGCCGCCGCCGTCCCATCCACGGTCGGGGGCTAGCTCACCGGCAATGTTATCTTTTATTACTCCTGTTGAATCACTGGATTCAAGGGTAAAGTTAGTGTAGTTAAAGTAAACGCCGCCGCCATGTTGCATGGCAACATTGCTTTCTATAGTTGAATTGTTTTTAAGATCAATGTGGGTGGTGTAATCATTCGAATATATGCCGCCACCCTTGTTCATTGCGTAGTTTTGCTTGATAGTTGAGGCATCGAGCGTAATTTTTATTCCTTCTTCCGTAGCGTATATACCTCCAACATTTCCTTTGTTATGTTCAATAGACGCCCCGTTATGAAGATTGATTCTGCAACCCTCATTTGCGAATATTCCACCTACGCTGCCAATTTCTTTAATGTAAGCATAGTTGCCCGCAACCGTAACGTTGCTCAAATCCAGCGTGCAGGCTTTTTCCATATAAATACCGCCCGCATGGCCGTAAAAGGAAAAACTGGTGAATTTGCCGCCTGTAATAAGACCACCAGATTCTATGGTGATGTCTTTCATGTCTTTATCTTCTTTATCGGGGTCTGCTGGCGTTGCGTATTTCTCGGCAGAGTTATACCCCTTGTACGTAAACGTTGTAGACGTATTTGATATCAGCTTTAAATTTGAGGCTGCTTTCATATAGATAACCTCTGAGCCGCCACTATTGGTAATTGTGTGGCCATTCATATTAATGGTTATGTAAGACACTGCGGGAATAGTAAGGGAGCTGGTTAAGTTCCAATCGCAATCCATGTAAATGGCAAGGCCGTCTTTTGCAGCAGATATGGCTTCGTCTACCGAGTAATAATACGTGGTGGTGCTTCCTTCCGAGTGTGCCACCGCCGTTGCTTCCTGGGAGGAAGTGCTGGTAAGGGAAGTGCTGGCAAGGGAAGTGTCCAGCGCCACAAGCGTTTCTTGGGGGGAAGCGGTGGCAGCAGCGGTTT
>CAVDDP010000322.1:0-2336 GCA_963607695.1 Hallerella sp. | reverse complement strand
TCATCGCTGGGGGCCGCTTCGCTGTCTTTTTTATCGCTGCCTGCCCCTACTTCTTCGCCTTGTGCTGCAGCAGCGTCTTCATTGGCCTCATTGCCACTTGAACTGCCGTCGGTGGTAGAGCTGCCGCCTTGCGGGTCATCGGATGGTCCCGCCGTGCCGCCACTGCCGCCACTTTCGCCTTCACCTTCGCCACTGCCGCCGCCATCGCTTTCTCCGCCGCCGCCTTTATGCGAGGAGTCATCGTCATCGCCGGTGCCGTCGGATACCGGCATGCCGCCTTTCAGCACCACGTACATGGTTTGAATGCAGTACACCGAGCTTTTCGTAACGCCCCAGTCACCCGACTGCGCACCAAAAATCAGGCGGTAACGGCTGGCGCTTGACATGGCGTCGCGATCCCAGGTGCTGGGGTCTTCCACATTGATATCAGGATATTTATCGCTCCAGTACAACTTGGAATTCCATGCCAAAATGGGGTACACCTGTGTAGCGCCCGTGCAGTCGCCGCCCTGGAAATAGTAGGGGAAAAAATAACGATCGGCAAACACCATGGATGCCGAAACAAAGTACTGACCAGGCATGTAGCCCTCGTCGAAAGTTTTGAAGTAGAAGCCCGCAATGTCATCAATGGAAATGTTTGAGCCCAGCGCGTCTTGCAAAAGCAGCTGCAGGTTCACGCCCGTAGCAATGGCCTGGCACGACTTGTTGCCCGAAATCATGGTGTAGGCCTGCTCGCGCACCGAGATTGCCTGCAAATCCGAGAGCGAGTACGTAATGGAGGTTGCGTCATCGTGCTCGGTAAGGCGCAACCAGTATTTATCGGTGGGGTCGTTTACGTCGGCGGGGTCTTTTTCGTAATACGCCATAACGGTTAACGTGTCCGAGGGAACATAGCCCGATTCGTCGTCGCTTCCGCCGCTTTCTTGCGTGGTGAACACCAGCGAGGCGCGGCTGTCCAGATACGAGCCATCTTCGGTAGAGGTAGTGTACACGCGGATGCTTTCAACCACGGTACTTTCGTAGAGCATGCGCAGCATGCCCGTGGTGGCATCAATGCTGTACGTGTAACTATCAGACACTTGCCCCCAGGAAAGGTCGCTAATGCCGCACGCTTCTGAAAGCTCGGTGCCCGACCGCACCAGGTAGGTTTCTGTTGCGTCGCTTGCGGGGTCATACACTTCCACATTCACGTAGAATTGCGGGGCAGTAGTTGCTGCAAGCGTTTTGAAGTCTTCCTCACCCGTGGTATCCACCAGGTATTGATACAGGTCAAAGGGCTCTTGTGCGCCGCCAATTTCTGTTGCTTTATCGGGGGCAACAATAGTAAGGTTGGTAATGTAGGCGCTTTCGTTAATGTCTATTTCAACGTCAAAGGTAACGGAAAACTCTTGCTCGGTATAGGACCTTGAACCATACACCGTTGCCGTTACCTGCACCGTACCATTTGAGTGCGGTGTGAAAAGCCCGCTTTGAAAATCGATGGTGGCAAGGGAGGTATCGTTTACTGACCAGGAGATATCCGAGCCATCCATGGTTATGTTGCTGTCAATGGTAGGGGTGGTGTTGGGGTCATCCATGTTGCCCGAGACAAAGGTGCCGCGCGCCTCGAACTGCAGCTGGGCGCCTTTTTTCGTGATGGTGGGGGTGTCCTGCGTCCACGCGCCGTTGTCGTAGTCGTAGCCGCCGCAGGTGGTATAGTCGCCGTAGGGGTAAGTGGCGGCATCAAATGCGTAAATGTTTTCAATTTGGACGTAGCCGCTTTTGTAGGGGTACGTGGTGGGTTCGTTGTCGCCGGTGTCGCCGGAGTCGCCGGTGTCGGAGCCACCGTCGCCCGCGTCGCCAGAGTCGCTGGTGTCAAGCGCGGTCAGCGCAGCGGTGTCACCGTTGGTGTCAAGCGCGGTCAATGCGGCGGTGTCAAGCGCGGTCAGCGCAGCGCCAACGCCTTCCCCTTCCCCATTACTACCAGCACCAACCGCAGCAAATGCCGTGGCAGGAACACTCGCGAAACACAAGGCAAAAGCGATCAAAGCGCTTACTATTTTTTTAGATATGCGTAATGAGCAGCGCGCTTGCGCCCCTTTTGCATTAGTGTTTCCTTGCAAAGCATGACTCATACCAACGTGCATCCCCTGATTGCCGCGTGAATTTTTGTATCAGTGCATTTTATCTAATATGAGATTATTTTAGAACTAGGCACGTCAATTTAATCGGAAAGAAATCTCAAAACGGTGCTGCGCCAAATGGTGAACAGGGTTGATAATTCATGTTGTTGGAAAAATGAGGTCAAATTCGGGCAAATGAACGATATTGTGTACTTCGGGGCTGCGGTGAGCTTT
>CAVDDP010000321.1:0-2339 GCA_963607695.1 Hallerella sp. | reverse complement strand
CCATGAATGGAAGGGGAACATACCCGCTTTGCAGCCAAAGCCCATAAACGCCAGTAAAAACACCAAAGAGGCAAGGGCGGGATTAAAGTGTGCTGCACGGAAATCGGCAAACTCAAAGCTGCCCGTAACCCCTGCCATAATCAGATACGAAATCATGATCATGAAAAAGCCCACATGAGCCATAACAAGGTATAAAAATCCGCCTTTTACCGACTGCGGGTTTTGCTCAACAATAACCAGGAAATACGAGGTCAAAGACATTAATTCAAAGAACACCAGGAACCAGAACGCGTTATCAACACTCAGTACCATGTTCATGGAAACCACAAACAGGTTCATGAAAAAGCCAATAGCGCCCATGCCTTTGCCGCGATATTCGTCAAAATACGAAAAGCCGTAAATCCAGGCCACTAACGCAAGCAGGTTAATAACTACCAGCAAAAGCCCTGAGAACGGGTTTAAAAGCACCGTAAAGTTCGCAAAGGAAAACGGCGTAGCAAAGCTTGACAGCACGCTTGGTTGAAAAATACCACAGCATCCTGCCGCAATAGCAAAACATGCCGCAATAGCACCAATGAAACATCCCAGGTTTTTCGATGCACTTTCTGCCTTCATGGTACAAATTGACAAAACAGCACCCGCAACCGATAACACCGATGAAATCAGTAGCATATCCATGTTTCTACCCCCTTTCCTTTTCGTTAGTTTCATCAAACATGACCAGCCCTGCTTCAAGAGCTCTCATGCGTTTTTCATTCATAATGTCGTCTTTGCCGTCAGATTCCACCAAAACAAGCGCTTCAGTAATGCAGGCGTCCACGCAGTGCGGCTTACCGTTGTCATATGCACACAAATCGCATTTAACGGCTGCTGAATACACGCCTATCTCCCATTGCAAAATGGGGTCAAGCGAAGCCGGAAACGTTGGTGTGTTGTATTCCATTCCGGCAACACCTGCACGAGGTGTTCCTGCCATATGAATGGCACCAAACGGGCACGACACTGCGCACAGTTTGCACCCTACACAATGTGCTTCATCAATACGAACACAGCCGTCATCATCGTGCCTGATAGCGTTCACCGGACACACCAGCAAACAGGGGGCACCTTCGCAATGATGACACGTTACTGAAGCCACTACATCGCGGCTTTCATAAAGCGCCAGACGGGGCTCTTTTTGCAATCCTGCACGTCTATGACCTTCGCTGCATGCGGCACGACATGTTCCGCAGGCAACACATCTGCTTGGTTGGATTGCGATAAAGCGATTCATTCATTCACCCCTTTCGTTTTTTGTAAGGCGCACACTCATGATGCGCGCCTTGTTTTTTTGCAACCCTTACAACCCTTCGTTTTGCGCATTTGCTTCTTCTGCCAAACGCGCCTTAAGCGCCATATACAACTCCTCGGCGTGCTGAGCAGCCCAAACCTGATCATCAACAAGTTCAACCTCTACTGCACAGAACTTATCCTCGGGGGTATGAGAACGCGTATCTACATGGTGAAGCGTAAGATCATTACACTTGCCAACCCACCACTGGTAGGTCATGTACACTGCACCTTTGTTAATGCGATCATCCACAAAGGCCTGCGTAATAATCTTGCCGCGCCGTGAATACACCCACACCAAATCGTTGTTTTTAATGCCACGCTCTACGGCATCTTCAGGGCTAATGTGTACAAACCCCGGTTCTTCTGCAAGGTTAGAAAGCTGCTCACAGTTGCCCGTCATAGAACGGCACGAATAATGCCCCACCTCGCGAACCGTGCACAGCACCAAGGGGTAGCTGTCATCGGGCATTTCGGTTGGGTCTTCGTAATCGTGCGCAATCAGGTGAGCTTTGCCTTCCGGCGTGGTGAATTTGCCACCCAGGAACAAGTCGGGCGTTCCCGGATGATCCAGCGTGGGAATAGGCCACTGAGCATGACCAACGCCTGCCATCTTCTCATAGGTGGCACCATAGGCACCCGGCCACATAGCACGGCATTCCTTATCCCAAATTTCCTGGGTGTTTTCGTAATGCATGTCGTAGCCCATGCGCTCGGCAACTTCGCTTATGATTTGCCAGTCATGTTTGCATTCGCCCTTTGGCGGTACCGCAGCCGTAAAGCGCTGGAACGTGCGGTCGCACGCCGAGAACACACCTTCATGTTCGCCCCAGCTGGTTGCCGGCAGAATAACGTCGGCCTCCGCGCAGGTTTGCGTCATGAAAATATCCTGGCAAATAAAGATATCAAGCTTCTTGAACTGCTTTGCTAAATGCAAGGTGTCAGGCTCGGTTTGCAACGGATCTTCGCCAAAGTTATAGAAGGCGTGAACCTTGCCCTCGTCAATAAGG
>CAVDDP010000320.1:0-2353 GCA_963607695.1 Hallerella sp. | reverse complement strand
CGTAGCGCCCGTGCGCCGTCGGCAACGGTGCGCCGCCAGCGTCCCACCGCGCACCCGCACCCGCGCAGCGCAGCACGCGCACGGCGCAACGCCTTCCCCTTCCCGTTACTGAGAAGCCGGAAGCAAAAGGTCGCCGTACTCGCGCAGCAAGCGCTCAACCGGCAGGCCAATCACGGTGTCCATGCTGCCGTGCACGTGCTGCACCAGCTGCGCGCCCGCGCCCTGAATGGCATAAGCGCCCGCCTTGTCAAACGATTCACCAACTGCAAGATAATCGTAAATGTCTTGGCTGGTCAAGTCTTTAAAGGTAACAATACTGGTATCTACAAACGAGCGAAAGCCCAGCGACAGCTCCTCGCCCGCCGGCGCCATAACCATCCACAGCGATACGCTGGTCATAACTTCATGCGAGCGGCCCGCCAGGGTATTTAGCATGCGGAAGGCGTCGGCTTCATCTTTGGGCTTGCCGAAAATCTCGCCGTTGCACACCACCATGGTGTCGGAGCCCAGCACGATAAATGCACCCGTGTAGGTGGGGTCAGAAAGTATGTCTTGAACTGCGGCTTTTGCCTTGCGCTCTGCCAGGGTTCGGCATGCCTGGCTGGGATCTGCCAGCTGGTCGGGCGAAAGAGATTCGTCTACGTCGCTGGTGCGAACCTCAAACGTAACGCCCGCCTCTTCAAGCAGCTGGCGGCGGCGCGGGCTTGAGCTGGCAAGATAGATGTCAAACACGGGAAGTGCCTCGCTTGCAGGCGCAGCGGCAGATGCGCCTTCCGCAACCGCAGCGGGCTCTGTAGGCGCTTCTACCTGCGCAAACGCTACAACTTCACCTTGTTCTTCCCCACCATTATGCATTGCTACCACTGCCAACTCCTACACTAGAACGCAGCTGGAATACGCAATAGTTTGTTTGCCGTGGTTGTATGGGATGCCCGCCTGCGTGCACACGTCGCTTACCACCAGGCCGGCTGCCTCCATGGAAACCATAGCGCGTTCGGGGAAACGGCACGGCTCATCAGGATAGGCGCACGGCTTACACAGCGTACATGTGCCCGAGGACAAAATGCGCGCTTGAGGCGCTTCGCTGCTTAGTAGCTTGTGCAGTTTTAGCACGCGCTCTTTTTGCAGCTGCTCGGCTTCCATCATGCTTTCAAAGTCGAAGTCATCCTCAAGCTGGCCAACCGTTTGTACCACATAGCACGTTTCTTTTTCATGGATAAAATTATCGAAAAATCCCAGGTCACCGCAGTTTGGCGGACAAGCCCAGCTGTGCCCGTACACCTGGCAGCGCCCCGCCGCACACATGTCGCGCACTTCTTCGCGCACCTGCAAACCGGCTGTGGAGCACGTACCCACACAGTCAAATCCCACGCTTTCAATTGCTTCTTCAATGTTCATTGGTTCCCCTTTTTCTCTTACACCAAATACCTGCGCAAGCTTTTGCCTGTACAAGAATTGCGATAGGCATAACTCAAGCGCACCCACCTGTACAAGAATTGCGATAGGCATAACTAAAAGAGGCTCTTTTTTATGTTTATGCCTCTAAAACGCACGTTTTTCGCAATTCTTGCGCATTTATGAGGTGTTTGGCAAGACAAAAGTTATGCATATCGAAAATCTTGTACACCCAGCAGAAGAAAAGTTATGCATATCGAAAATCTTGTACACCCAGACGCTTCGCAGCGTTGAATTATCCCAGCGTTTGGCAGAACGGCGAAATCAATTCCGCTTGCGGCGAGCGCGAAAAGCACTCATGGGTTCAAGACGAACGCCCTGCTTGTTGGCGCTTACCGCCAGGTTGCCCTGGATGTTGGTAACGTAGCCACTCACCGGCTTTCCCTGCTCGTACGCTGCACAAACTGCCTGAACAGAGGATGTTTCCACGCGCGCATCGAACCCCAGCATTTCCTGGAGCACCCGCATTATCACACGGCGCACCAACACGCTCGGTTCCTGCCCCAGCTGCGGTGCAAGCACACAGCCCGCATCAAATTCCGGCGCGCGGCCAGGCAACACGCTCTCCCATTTCACGTGCTTTTCGTAGAGTGTATCAGCACATTGGGTAAGGTAATCGTCTTCGTCGGCAATAAGATTCATTGACCTGCACAACGTAACAAGAAGCTTGGGGTTTTTTGCCACCGCGCGCGGCACTATCTCCTGGCGCACATAGTTGCGGAAGTAATCGGTACATTCGTTCGTGGCATCCTCGCGCCACAGGGCGTGTGTCCCGGCGCCCGCGCCAGCACCAGCACCAGCCCCGACAGCAGCACCAGCGCCAGCGCCCGCGCCAGCACCAGCCCCGGCGCCATCCCCTTCCCCCTGATCAGCAAAGCAAACGGGAAGGCCGCTATCG
>CAVDDP010000319.1:0-2358 GCA_963607695.1 Hallerella sp. | reverse complement strand
CGAAATTCTTTTTGATAATTTAGTAACGCTTTTCAATATTGTAAACCTGATTTTGGCCATTATTGTTTTTACCACGGGCTCGTATAAAAACATGCTATTCATGGTTATTATCACGGCAAACGTGGTTATTGGTATTGTGCAAGAGCTGCGCTCAAAGGCGGTTACCGATAAACTTTCTATTGTGGCAAGCGCGCATGCTACGGTTATTCGCAATGGCAAGCGCCAGGAAATTGAGCTTGACCAGGTGGTTCGCGATGACGTGATATGTCTTGGCCGTGGCATGCAAGTGCCCGCCGATTGCCAGGTAATTGCGGGCGAGTGCGCCATGAACGAAAGCCTTCTTACGGGCGAGAGCAATCTTATTCCCAAAAAGCAGGGCGACACGCTTATGAGCGGGTCGTTTGTGAATTCAGGCACGGTGCAGGCGCGCGTTGTTCATGTGGGTGCAGAAAACTACGCCAGCAAAATTTCCGCGGAGGCCAAAAAACACAAGAAAGTGCGCTCCGAAATTATGGACACGTTGAACAAAATTGTGAAGTATGTGTCCATTGCGCTGCCGTTTGTAGGCACCGCGCTTTTCTGCAGCGAGTACTTTTTATCGGCAAACCCCGTGAGCGCCACCGATTGCATTTTGAGCACGGTTGCGGCCCTTATTGGCATGATTCCCGAAGGCTTAATTTTGCTTACTTCTACCGTTATGGCTGTTGCGGTTATTCGCCTTTCAAAGTCAAATGTGCTGGTACAGCAGCTGTATTGCATTGAAACGTTGGCGCGCGTTGACACTTTATGCTTGGACAAAACAGGCACTATTACCACGGGAGCCATGGAAGTGGAACGCGTGGAGCTCTTACCAGATGCCAATGCGCAGGAAGTGGAAGATGCCCTGGCATCGCTTATGGCGGCCGATGATGACCCCAACGAAACGTCCCGCGCTATTATGGAATATTGCGAAGGCCGGCAGGGAAAGGTGCTGCCGTTGGTGCGCGCTATTCCGTTTTCTTCCGATAAAAAATGGTCGGGCGCTGCTTTTGAAGGCGCGGCATACGTTATGGGCGCCGGGCAATTCGTTATGGGCAACCGTTACTCGCTCATAGAACAACGCGCAACACAGCTGGCAGAAAACGCGCGTGTTTTAGTTCTCGCGCGGGTAAGTGGCTTTACGGAACAAGGCAACGTAGCAAGTGAGCCCCAGCCCCTTGCATTCATTTGTATTCGTGATCAAATTCGTGCTACCGCGGCGCAAACCATTCAGTTCTTCAAAGACCAGGGCGTTACCGTTAATGTTATTTCGGGTGATGATCCGCGCACTGTTTCGGGTATTGCGGCAAAAGTGGGCGTTCCTAACGCAGAGGCGTATGTGGATGCCACTACCCTTAAAACCGATGAAGATGTGGCGGCTGCCATGAAGAAATATCACGTGTTTGGCAGGGTAAAGCCCGAGCAGAAAAAGCAGTTTGTGGTTGCGCTTCAAAACGAGGGGCATGTGGTAGCCATGACGGGCGATGGTGTAAACGATACGCTGGCGCTCAAGCAGGCCGATTGCAGCGTTGCCATGGCGGCAGGGTCTGATGCAGCACGTAATGTGGCGCACTTGGTACTGGTAGATAACGATTTTGCCAGCATGCCAAAAGTGGTGGCAGAAGGCCGCCGTTCTATTAATAACCTGCAGCGTTCCGCCTCGTTGTTCCTGGTAAAAACCTTGTTTTCTATTACCATGGCAATTCTTTTCGTTATTCTGCCGTGGCAATACCCCTTCCAGCCTATTCAAATGACACTGGTAAGCGCCATGACTATTGGCCTGCCCTCTTTTGTGCTTGCGCTTGAGCCGAACCATGACCGCATTAAAGGTAAGTTTTTGGAAAATGTTATTGTGCGCGCCATTCCCGGTGCCATTACGGTGGTGGTCAGTGTTCTTGCCATTAATATAGTGGGGCATATGTTTGCGGGGTGGAGCTACGAACAAATTTCCACATTGGCAGTGCTTCTTACGGCGTGGACAGGCATTATGCTTATCATTCGTTTGTCCATTCCGTTTACGGCAATACGTGCTGCGCTTTTAGTGGTTTGCGTTGCAGGAACAGTGCTGGGTGCAACACTGTTCCACAATCTGTTCAGCATTTCGGCGCTTTCGGGTGGCATGTGGGCAATGCTTGGCATAATGATGCTGGTCATTGCCGTGTTCTACCATATTATATTCACGGCATTCGACCGCTGGCACGCTAACCGCCAAGCAAAGTTGGTATAACAATTGCAGCGCTTAAAAAGCGCTGCAATTGTTAGTTAGGTATATTTGCATGAGCTCTTTTCGCACCAAATGTCAGCGAGCGGCAGATCCGCGGAGCAGATTCGCCCGATGAG
>CAVDDP010000318.1:0-2358 GCA_963607695.1 Hallerella sp. | reverse complement strand
TTTTCGTGGTATAAGCGATAGCACCACGAAAATCGAGCTCAGCACCGTGAGCGAACGCCCTTTGCCGCCTTGCCTTCACTCTCGAACTTTTAAAACTTCCATTCGCGCCAAAAGTCAGCGAGAAGCGCAGCGCGAGTAATTCGGTGGTTTGGTAAAACCGCCGAATTAAATCAACTTACCGTTGCAGTGGTCAATCATGTGCTGGATGATTTCGGCTGTCCAGCCTTCGTAGTTGCGCTTTTTGGTAACCAGCGCGCCATCTACCAGCTGGTCAAACTCAATGCGCACCCAGTCAAAGCGGCGCACCATTTGCGGGCCCGCCTCGGGCAGGGTCAGGCATTCCTCAGGGAGCTTCGATGGGCGAAGTGCCTGATGAATAGAGGGATTATACATTACGTGAATTTTGTCGTTGTCGTCTTTAAACGCAATGATGCACTTTGTTTCGCCAATCTGATTGGCAGCAAGGCAGGCGGCGTCTTCCAAAGATTGCAGCGTGTCTACCAAATCGGCTGCAATGTCAGCATCTTCCGCTGTTGCTTTTTCGCATTTTGTAGATAACACAGCAGTATCGGTTACTAATTCTTTAATCACGATTGCTCCTTAGGGGTTATGGGTCAAGCGCCGGCATGCTTATGCTTTAGCTTTACGTTGGCGCTTTCCGTTTCAAATTTTGCCGTGAGTAGTATACAATTATTTTTGCTGCGCGAAAGGGAAAAGCAGCGGGCAAGCAGCGCACGGCGCGCTTGATTACTTTGCGATAGCAGTTTCTTTGAAAAGCGTGCAGCAGTTTATAAGAAGATGAAATCTATAAAGGAAGCGAAGGAACTTGACGAGAAGGAACTTGACGATTCAAGCCCACAAAAAAGAAGAGAACAGTACAACGCCAGAGGGCAACATAGCGCCTGATAGTATGCGCATTTTTGTAACGCTGGTAACAACGTGCGTGGGGTTGTCACTTCTTTCTACAGCGCTGCAAACAGCGCTTCCTTCGCTTATTGCTAGTTTGGGCGTTTCGCTTTCGGCGGGGCAGTGGGTTACCAGCGGGTATGCGCTAGCGCTTGCCGTAATGACTCCTTTTACTGCTTTTCTTTCTACGCGATTTTCCACGCGCCCTTTGTATTTAGGAGCGCTTGGGTGCTTTTTGGTAGGCACGCTGATAAGTGCGCTTGCGCCAACATTCGCGTTTCTTATGGTGGGGCGTGTCTTGCAAGCAAGCGCCAATGCTTTAATTGCAAATATCACTCAAGTTTCTATTCTTACGCTTTTCCCCGATAAGAGCCGTGGCCGCGCTATGGGATGGTTTGGGCTTGCAACAAGTGCAGCCCCCATTGCGGCACCGGCGCTGGGTGGTTTGGTAGTGGATGCATGGGGTTGGCGCGCCGTGTTTTGGCTGATAGGAGCTTTGTGCCTTGCAAGCTTTATTGCTGCTACTTTTTTCATGAAAAACATTTTGCCCAGTGCGCCAAAACAATTTGACCCCGTGAGCTTTTGTCTTTCTATTGCAGCATTTGGCGGCATAACGCTGGGTTTAGGAAATATTGTTTCATCAGGCATTACGAATGTATTTGTGTGGGCGCCGCTTGTTGTTGGCGCGTTGTGCGGCGTTCCTTTTGTGGCGCGTCAGCTCAAAAGCGAGAATCCGTTTCTTAAGGTGCAGCTCTTCTCGGTGCGTAATTTTCGCACAGCTACCATTACCAGCATGTTGCTCTACGCAGCAATGATGGGGGCATCGGCTGTGCTTCCTTTGTTTATTCAGGGGCAACTTCCGGGGCAGTTGGGCTATTCTGCAACGGTTTCGGGCTTGGTGGTGTTGCCGGGAGCATGTGCAACGGCGCTCATCAGTCCTGTTGCAGGGCGCATCTACGATAGATTTGGCGTGCGAGTGCTCGCGTTTGTTGGCGGGGGAGTTATGGCGCTTTCCTGCGCGGTGCTGTGCATTCCGGGATTAGCGCATTCGGTTGCGGTGTTAACACTTACGAATATGGTACGCTGCGCTGCCGTTGGATGTCTAACAATGCCATTAATGACCTGGGGAAACACAAGTGTGTCTCAGCAGGATATGCCACATGCTTCTGCCCTTTTAACGTCTATGCGTAATATTGCCGGAGCGCTTGGAACTGCTATTTTTGTAGGGCTTTTTGAGGCGTTAGGTATTGAGCTGTGCTTTGCTGCCCTTGCTGCTACGAATTTTCTTATAGTGCTGCTGTTTATTATGCGACGCTAAATTTGTGTTCAACCCTTTAGCCCCTCAACCCCTCAACCCTTCAACCCTTCAACCCTTCAGTCTTTTAACCCTTCAACTTTTCAACCCTTCAACTTTTCAACCCTTCAACTTACTTCACTATTAAGACATTGCTG
>CAVDDP010000317.1:0-2364 GCA_963607695.1 Hallerella sp. | reverse complement strand
AAAAGCGGTTTATCGTAATTTAGGTGTTGCGCAGCTTGTAGAACGTACACTTACACGTGGAGAAGGAAAATTAAGCGAGTCGGGTGCGTTAGTAGTAAATACCGGGAAATATACAGGGCGTGCAGCTAAGCATAAGTTTATTGTTGATACCCCCGGTGTTCACGATGACATAAATTGGGGCAGCGTTAATCAGCCCATTGAACGCGAAAAATTTGACGCATTATGGAACCGTGTTACTGAATATCTTAACGATAAAGAAATCTTTATTTTCGATGGCTTTGCCGGTGCCGATGAGAACTATGCAAAAGGCTTTCGTATTATTAATGAATTGCCTGCTCAGAATTTATTCATTCGCCAATTGCTTCGCCGCCCTACTGAAGAGCAGCTTGAAGCATTTACCGCTGATTACACACTTATTGCGGCACCAGGGTTTAAATGCGACCCCGAACGTGATGGCGTAAAAGGTGACTGCGCTATTATCTTAGATTATGAAGCTCATAAAATCCTGATTGCAGGCAGTGGCTATGCGGGCGAAATTAAGAAGAGCGTTTTTAGTACCATGAACTATATTTTGCCCAAGATGGGAATTATGCCCATGCATTGTTCGGCAAACATGGACCCTGAAAACGGAAGCACCGCCGTGTTCTTTGGCCTTTCCGGAACTGGTAAAACAACGCTTTCTGCCGACCCCAACCGCCTTTTGATTGGCGACGACGAACATGGTTGGTCCGACGCTTCAGTCTTTAACTTTGAAGGTGGCTGCTACGCAAAATGCATTAATCTTTCCGCAGAAGGCGAACCTGAAATCTATAACGCCATTCGCTATGGTGCTCTTGCAGAAAACATTGTGATGGACGAAACAACACGCGTTTTCGATTTCGACGACGAAAGCCTTACCACCAACACCCGCGTTGGTTATCCTATTGATTTCATTCCCAATGCGGTTATGGAAGGCGTAGGAGTTGCTCCTAAAACAGTAATCTTTTTAACAGCCGATGCATTTGGAGTGCTTCCCCCTATTTCAAAACTCACGCTTGACCAGGCAATGTATTACTTTGTTTCGGGCTTTACCAGCAAAGTTGCCGGCACCGAGCTTGGTGTTACCACCCCTGAGCCAACCTTTAGCGCTTGCTTTGGTGAGCCCTTCTTACCCTTGCACCCTGCAAAATATGCAGAAATGCTCAAAGAGCGCGTGCTGGCTACCGGAGCTCATGTGTACCTGGTAAACACTGGCTGGAACGGCAAAGGCGAGCGCATGAAACTTCGCTACACACGCGCCATGGTTACTGCTGCCTTGAATGGCACTATTGAAAATGCGGAATTTGTAGAAGACCCTTACTTTGGTCTGCGCATTCCTACTACCATTGAAGGATGCCCCAGTGAAGTTCTTATTCCCAAGAACAGCTGGGATGATTGCGCTGCTTATGAAGAATCAGCTAGAAAACTTGCTGCTATGCTCAATGATAACTTCCAGGCAAAATACGCTGATCATATGAGCGCAGAAGTTGCCCAGGCAGGTCCTTGTCTTGCATAAATACGAGCCGCTCACCCCTACCCTCTTAGTTCAACTTGCAGCCCCCCATACCTGGCCGGCTGCAATTATGCCCACGTTGGTAGGAACCGCAGCGGCTCTTCATTCTGTGGGGGAAATATCAGTTCCCTTAGTTATTGCCATACTTGCTATTGTGGTATGCATGCAATCTGCCGTTAACACGTTTAACGATTACGCTGATTTCAAAAAGGGCGCCGATACAGCTGAAAACCAGGTGGACAAAAATGATGCCGTTTTGGTGTTTCATAACGTGAATCCAAAATCGGTCAAACGCTATGCCATTTCGCTGGTTGTGCTGGCATTTTGTATTGGAGCTTATGTTATTTATAAAGCAGGATGGATTCCTTTGCTTCTTGGCGTTGTTGGCGCTGTTGTTTTATTTTTGTACTCAGGCGGAAAAGTTCCCATATCGTATTTGCCCATTGGTGAGTTCATGAGCGGCTTTACCATGGGAACTCTTATTTTGGTTGCTACGTATCAGGCACTAACGCTCCACCTTTCGTGGGAAGTGTTTGTGTGGAGCATTCCTTTGCTTATTGGCATTGGGCTAACGCTTATGACAAACAATACCTGCGATATTGAAAAAGATATTGAGGCACAGCGCAAAACGCTTTCGGTTTTAGTGGGAAGAGAAAAAGCGCGCAAGCTTTACCACCTGTTTTTTTATTGCATGGTTATAGCGGTGGTAGTTCTTGCGGCTCTGTGGTGGCAAAAAGGACTGATTGTTGTTCCTTTTATGCTTCTAGCGCTTTATCCTTTTGGAAAAGCGTTGCTTGCAAACCCGCTTATCTTGAACACGCGGGTTGCTGCTA
>CAVDDP010000316.1:0-2367 GCA_963607695.1 Hallerella sp. | reverse complement strand
TGCTAGTGAAGGCGAAGGTAGCGGAAGCAGCAAGAACGGTGAAGGCAACGAAAACGACAAAAGGAGCGAAAACGGGGGAAGCAAGAGCAACGAAAGCGACAAGAGCAGCGTAGGCAACAAAAACGAAAACAGCAACAGAATCAAAAACAGGGGAAGCCAAGGTAGCGAAAATTCGCTCGAATATCTGCGCACCGGCTGGATTTGTGCAAAAAATAACCCCGAAAAGAACCAGATAGAGGTCGAGTTCTCGGAATCATTGCTCCCCGCACAGAGCTACTTAGAAAAACGGCTTGCCCACTTATTTGACACACAACAAGACCCCGCCACTATTGGCAGCAAACTTGAAAGCATGAACTCCTACTACGCGAGCTCTTTTCAACCGGGCACGCGTATTCCCGGATGTTATGATGGCTTTGAAATGGCATGTCGCGCCGTGTTGGGGCAGCAGATTTCCGTTAAAAGCGCAAGCACCCTGGCAGGACGCATGGCAGCAACGCTTGGAACGCCTATTACTACGGGCGTGGAAGGCCTTGACTACCTGTTTCCCACCCCCGCCGATATTCGCGCAAAAGCAAAGGAAGCTCCTATTGAAGAAACGCTGGGCGTTTTGGGAATCATTGCTACACGCTCGCGAACCATACTCGCTTTAGCACGGCTTCTTGAACAAGACCCTAGCGCCATTGAGCCCTGCACACAAACAAGCGCTACCCCTGAGGAAAAAATTGCCGCTTTAGTTGAACTGCCAGGCATTGGTGAGTGGACAGCACACTACATTGCCATGCGCTCCATGGGCTATAGCGACGCGTTTCCCGCTACTGACCTGGGAATAATCAAGTTCCTGGGTACAAAGAAGAAAAAGGAGCTCATTGCCGCAGCAGAGCAATGGCGCCCTTGGCGAGCCTATGCTGTTTTGAACATGTGGTCAACCGAACAGGCTGCTGCGCAAAATAATCCGAAATCAAAAACTAAAGCAAGCGCAAAAGAAAAGGCTGCAAATAAAAAGACAAAGAAGGCAGAAACCATGAGCACACGTAAGAAAAGCGAAACGCAAAAAACAGACCAAACAATTTCAACAGCATGGTATGAAACTCCTTTTATGGGGCGCGTAATGGTAGCTGCCACCGATAAAGCAATTGTGGGTTTATGGATGGAAGGGCAGAAATACTTTGGCGCAAGCATGCCAGCGGGCACTGTTGAAGAAAACCCTGCTCACCAGCTTATACAAAAGGCATTCAACTGGCTTGATCGCTATTTCGCCGGCGAAAAGCCCCGCATTTCGGAATTGCCGCTACAGCCCCAAGGCAGTGAATTTCGTCAGGTTATCTGGAAGCTCTTGTGCGAAATTCCCTATGGCAAAACGAGCACCTATGGAGATTTAGCCACGCGCGCTGCAGCAATTATGGGAAAAGACCACATGGCTTCTCTTGCGGTAGGTGGAGCGGTGGGGCACAACCCTATTTCAATCATTGTGCCTTGTCATAGGGTTGTAGGCGCAAACGGCAGCCTTACAGGATATGCAGGCGGGCTTGACAAGAAAATTGCTTTGCTTAAGCACGAAGGTATTGACACCAATAAGCTCATTCGCCCCACCAAGGGTACGGCGCTGTAACACGGCGCTGTAACACGGCGCAGCAAAAAGAATGCGGCCGGATAAAAACACAGATGAACAGGTAAAACATGGGAGATTTTTCTGAAAAAGTATATGCTGTTGTTGCGCAAATTCCTTCGGGGAAAGTTGCCAGCTACGGAACCGTTGCGCGCCTGATTGGCAGCCCGCGCAGCGCCCGCTATGTGGGCTTTGCGCTGCGCAATAACCCTGCCCCCGGTTCTGGCTTTGAACATATTCCGTGTCATCGGGTGGTTTTCAAAGACGGAAGCTTATGTGAAGGGTTTATTTTTGGTGGCCCGGAAGTTCAGTATGAACTTTTACAAGGCGAAGGGGTAACGTTTGCCGACAACAATCATGTAGACATGGAAGCCTGCGAATGGAGCGGCGCCGGCTTTTCGCTAAGCGCAAACGCGCCCGGCACTCAAATGGCGCCATCAGAAACCTCCACCACTCAAGCAGCACCTTCAATCCCCGAAGCTGCTGCTCAAAAGGCGTTGCAAAACGTGGAAGCTACTGCGAATATTTCGCCAAGCGAAAACGAACCAACAGCCCCACCTGCAGATTTTGATTGGAAAGCTGAACTGGGAGAATAGCAGTATCTACCAATTTTCACGAATAAACTTCAAAAGCTCATCGTACGTTTCAAGCGCAGGAATTTCGGGATATTGCTGCTTGAGCGCATCGGTAGTGCGAAACAGCGCACCTGATTTTGACTCTTGAATCATCCCCACATCGTTATAGCTATCACCTGCAGAGAT
>CAVDDP010000315.1:0-2368 GCA_963607695.1 Hallerella sp. | reverse complement strand
AACACGGGGTAGCCAAAAATAAGTGAGGTTATAAGTGCCACCGCCAAAATAATATGGCGGCTGTCCAGGTGAATTCCCTTGCTTTTTCCGCAGGCAGAAACGCACGTTTCGCATGCGGCATTGGTGCACAGGCGGCGCCTGCCACTTCGCGTTTGCTTCTTGGGAGAAATAAAATGCACGGGGCAAACCCAGGCGCAAAACACCTTGCCCAGCACCAGGCAAATAACAAAAACACCCACAACGCTTATAAGCGCAGCAGGGATAAACGTTTTTTCTGCGAGCATGGCCATTAGCGCGCCAAGGGGGCACAAAAGCGTGATATCGCCCCAACCAAAGCCGCACGTATTACCAATGCCGGTGGTGGTGAAGTATCCAACCGCAACAACAATTAAAACCACCAGCATTGCCGCAATGCGCAACGGGTAACTTTTCATATTTTTCATGAGTGTGCTCCTTTAATTGGTGTAGGTAACAGAATCGCGAATGCTTCGGCCTTGTTCTTCGGGGCGCAGGGCAACGCTTGCAGGTTTTACCAGAATGGCGCGGTCGTTTGCGCCGTCGATAAGGGCGCCTGAGCTCATGGAAATGCAATGGAATTCGCAGGCGCCACAGCCGTTGCAGGCATCAAAGCGCACTACGGGCACCGAGTCTGACCCTATTTCCATGGCGTCATAGGGGCAGTGGTCAACGCATTCGTGGCACCCCATGCCGCGTGCCGCTAAGCACCAGTTCCGGTTGAGTTCGGCTTTGCCCAGAATTACGCTTTCGGTGCTTTCAAGCTGCGGAATTGCGTGAGTGGGGCACACCTGCGCACAACGCGGGCCGCCCTCAACGTCTTCGCAGAAGTTGCACCAGCCGCTCTTGAAATCCATAAGCGGGGTGCGTGCGTTTAAAAAGCCGTCTTCAATATGTGCCACGCCAATGGCATTCTGCGGGCACACTTCGCGGCATTTTCCGCAGCGGATGCACCCGGTAATAAGCGTGTCTTCGTCTTGTGCTCCCGGGGGGCGCAGCAGTTCATTGGTGGGAATGAATTTTGTAGCGCCCAGCCCCAAAAGCGCGCAGGTGCCGGCGGCTCCTATGACAAAGGTGCGGCGTGTGGTGTTCTTTTCTAAACTCATGGGTGTTCCGCCTTTCGTTATGCAATTTCCGCTTTTGTGGTGCCAGCACTTGCGCCCGCTACGCCTGCGGCATTTTTGGCATTTTGCGAAGATTTTGCCGAAGTGGTTGAGCGCGCACCTACATCTGGTGCGTTCGCGCCCGCTGCATCTGCGGCATTCTCGGCATCTTGCGCCGCTTCGGCAGCCGCTACTGCCTCGGTTACGTCTTGCTTGGTGGGCGTGGTGTCTTGCGCGGGCGTTATGTCTACTTCAAGTTGCACCACACGCCCGGGTTCGGCTTCTTCGCCGTCTTCTTCTACCACGTCATTCAAAAATGCTAAATCTTCTTCAATCATACCAGAAGTCAAGTGGCCTAAGCCCAGGTAGAGGCCTGTTTTTGCGTACTTGTACATGTCGGCTGCCATCATGGGGAACCACGGCTGAATATGGTCTTCTATAAAGTTGCGATGCGAAAGCAGCAAATACGCGCAGCGCTCTTCGTCTCCCGCGGTGAACGCTTCTAGGGCGCGCTTCGTTAAGATGCTCAAAAACTCCAGTTCAAGGGCAATGTGGTCTTCGCTTTCTTTCCAGCTTTCCTGCTTTTCAAGGCCAGCGGTGTGGTAGAGCACCAGCACTTCATCTCGCGCCTCTTGCATCATCAGGCGTTTGGGGCTGGTGTAAACGCTCTCGTAGGGGTAGGCGGCGCTAAAGCCATCGTTGCCGCTGCCAATGAAGATGCGCACGTAATCAATGGCAAGGTCGGTTAAGGTGTTGGCGTCGGTTTTGCCCAGGTACTCGCGAATGAGTTTATACCCCAGCGCCATCTCCTCATTGCTGTTATGAGCAGGGAATTTCATGGCCAAAAGGTTGTCAAGAAGCTCCTGGTCCACTTCAACGCGAAACAGGCGGCTTAGCAGGTCATAGGTGTTTGCGGTGTTCTCAAGCACGGCAATGAAATCTTGAGTGGCTTGCGCGCTGAAGGCTTCTTGCACATCGGCGCTTTGGTTTGCGAGTGAGTTTTGCATAGTCATGGCTGCTCCTTACTGTTGTGCTGCGGGGGATTGATGGCTTGCGGCTGCATCTTCAGGCGCAGGCTTTGGTACTGCTTCGTTTACGCTTTTAGACTCTTGCGCTTCTGTAGAAGAACCTAACGCTTCATCAGGCTTTACGTTGGCGTTTTCTTCTGCTTCGTTTTGTTCTGTCTCCTCGGATTCATCGGGCTCTTCGGCAGGAACATAGGGGAACGCGAACAACGGGCCGCCCGAACC
>CAVDDP010000314.1:0-2379 GCA_963607695.1 Hallerella sp. | reverse complement strand
TCGCTGGTAGATTACAACCGCGCTGGTACGCCGCTTATCGAGCTGGTAACCGAGCCTGAACTGCGCACGCCGGAAGAGGCGCGCCTTTTCATGCACAAGCTGCGCCAGATTTACCTGGCCATTGGCATTTCCGACTGCTCTATGGAAGAGGGCAGCATGCGTTGCGACGGTAATGTTTCGCTGCGCCGCCGTGGTGCAACGGAGTTTGGTACCAAAACCGAGCTTAAGAACATGAACAGCTTCAAGAATTTGCATGACGGTTTGGCGTATGAGATTTGCCGTCAGGCTGAAGTTTTGGAAGAGGGCGGCTTTATTCGCCAGGAAACGCGCCACTGGGACCCCTCGGCGAAGCGCACCATTGTAATGCGCGTGAAGGAAACGGCCGACGACTACCGCCTGTTCCCCGAGCCCGACCTGGCGCCGTACGATTTGACCGACGAGTGGATAGATGCCGTGCGCGCGAAGCTTCCCGAATTGCCTGATCAGAAGGCTGCGCGTTTTGTGGACACGTGGAGTCTTCCCAAGGCGGATGCCGCAGATCTTGCGGGCGATGTGCAAACCGCAGCGTTTTTTGAAGCGTGTGCGCAGGGTTTGGATGAGGCGCAGGCAAAGAAAGCGGCGAACCTGCTTTTGAATGATGCAAGTGCGTATTTGAAGGAGCACGGGCAGGCGCTTGACGAAAGCAAGCTGACGCCTGCTGCTTTGGCGGAGCTGGCTAAGCTTTTGGCGGCCGATACCATTAGCTCCAAGCAGGGCAAAGAAGTGCTTGTTGCCGTTTTTGAGCAGGGAGCAGAACCTGCCAAATACGTGGAAGAGCACGGCATGAAGCAGGTTTCCGATACCGGCGCCATTGAAGCGGTGGTGTGTGAGGTTTTGGCGGCTAACCCCGATGCCGTGCAAAAGTTCAAGGACGGCAACACCAAGATTACGGGCTTTTTAACCGGCCAGTGCATGAAGGCGCTCAAAGGCCAAGGAAACCCGAAGCTGATTAATGAGATTCTGGCTCAAAAATTGGCAGAGTAAAATTATACGAAGGTCAAGGTGGTAGGGGTTAGTCGCTCAAGCAATTACGCTGTTCTGCCGAACAGCGTAATGAATCGACGCTGCGAAGCGCCTAGGCGCGACATTTCGCCCTACACACGCTCCTCGTCACGTACCAAAGTACGCTCGGTCGCGTAACGGGCGAACTGCCTGCGCCAATGCTCTTCTCGCTGACATTTGGTGCGAATGTATTTTTGTATGCTTGGACATGAAGGCTAAGCTTTTATCACATTGGTTAAGATGGGTAACTAATGGCAAAAACTTTTACCGACATAGGATACGCTAAGCCTGATCACGACCGCGCGCGCCGGCAAGGTGCGGGTGAAGTGGTGTATGGCGAAGGCAAAACGGCGCTGCAGATTGAGGGTATTTGCCGTGAGCTTATGCGCGCGGGGCAAAAGCGCGTGTTGGTAACGCGTGTGAATGATGAAAAGATGGCAGCGCTTGAGCAGGCTTTTTCAGGCGAAGCGTATCAGGCTTTTCCTCAAGCGCATCTTTTTGTATGTGGTTGTTTGCCGCAAGAGTGTGAGCGTATTGGTAAAGTTGCCGTAGTGGTAGCCGGTACCAGTGATTTGCCCGTTGCGGAAGAAGCAGCACTTACGGCAGAGTTTTTGGGCGCTCACGTTGAGCGCGTGTACGATGTGGGCGTTGCAGGGTTGCACCGGCTTGCGGCATGCAGTGCGCAGTTTTCTGACGCAAACGCTATAGTTGCTGTTGCCGGCATGGAAGGAGCACTTCCTTCGGTGGTGGCTGGCATGGTTGCGTGCCCCGTAATTGCGGTGCCTACCAGCGTGGGATACGGTGCCTCGTTTGGTGGCATTGCCGCGTTGTTGGGAATGCTGAACAGCTGCGCCAGCGGTGTTTCGGTTGTGAATATCGACAACGGTTTTGGCGCAGGTTATCAGGCAGCGCTGATTAACAGGCAAAGTGTTCGTTAAGTTTGCACCCTGCGCACTTGCAGCTGCGGCTACATGGCGCGCTTGCGGCTGGTAAGGCGCAAGCGCCTGGTGCTTGCTGAAGCCGCCCGCTGCGAGCGATTGCTGTGAATTTTCCGCTCGCTCATTGCCGGAGATGCCTTTCTGAACAGGGATAATATACTATGGAACAATCGCTATATTTAGAGTGCAGCGCTGGCGTAAGTGGTGACATGCTGGTTGCGGCACTCTTAGACGCAGGTGCTAGCCAGGAAGAGCTCATGCGCGTGTTGAATAACCTGCCCGTTCAAGGTTTTTCGATTGAGATTTCGCGCGTGAAAAAGAGTGGCTTGGATGCATGCGATTTCAACGTGGTGTTAGATGCCGAACACGATGGCCACGATCATGATATGGAGTATCTGTA
>CAVDDP010000313.1:0-2391 GCA_963607695.1 Hallerella sp. | reverse complement strand
ATTACGTACAAACAGTTGTAGAAGCCGTTATCCTCTTTAGCTTTCTTTGGTGCCCCGCCACTTTCCTACGCCGTTTTTTGCCCGCTGGCGCAATGGGGGCGAATGTGCGCGGCACGCACGCTCCCACATCAAGTAAAGTGCGCTGCATGGATTTTTTCGCGCTCATACAATCAACCCTTACCGCCGATGGGCTTATCCCCGCCTGGAGCATTTTAATTATTGCCGGCGGCTCATTTTTGGCTGGCTTTGTTGACTCCATTGCAGGCGGCGGAGGGCTTATCTCGCTGCCCGCCTATGCCGCCACGGGGCTGCCGTTGCATTTTGCCATTGGCACCAACAAATTGGCATCGGCCATGGGTACCATTGTGGCAACCATCAAATATGCGCGATCGGGCTACATGCTGGCGTGGCTTTGCGCGCCCTGCGTAGTGGCTGCGCTGGTTGGCTCGGACATTGGTGCGCATCTTTCGCTGTTAGCGTCCGAGGATTTCCTGCGCATTTTTATGCTTATTATTATTCCCATTGCGGGCTTTTACGTGTTGCGTCATAAAGAATTAGGGGAAGCCGACGCAGATTGGCCGCGTAAGAAAACGTTAGCGCTTTGCCTGGCAATTTCCCTGTTCATTGGTGCATACGACGGTTTTTATGGCCCCGGTACCGGCACCTTCCTTATGCTACTTTTAACCAGCGTGGGCGGCCTGGGGGCAAATCATGCGGCAGGCGTTACGAAATGCGCAAACTTAACCACCAACCTAACCGCCCTAGTTGTTTTTGCCGTAAACGGCACCTGTCTTTTTGTGCTAGGTATTCTGGGAGGCATCTTCAACATGCTGGGCAACTACCTGGGCTCAACGCAATTCACCGAAAAGGGAAACACGGTGGTACGCCCTATCATGCTGGTTGTTCTGGTGCTGTTTGCTGCGAAACTCATTTTTGAGCTTGTGGCATAGCTTTGCCACTGCGGAAATTGCGCTTTGCTTGCCTAGATGCGCAAGATTTACGATAAACGTAAGTCCCCATGCAGAGGGTGCGCAAGAATTGCAATAAACGTAAGTCCCCATGCAGAGGGTGCGCAAGATTTGCAATAAACGTAAGTTTTTGGAAGAGAAATGCTTAAAATCACGCCACAGACTTACGAAAATCGTAAATCTTGCGCAGGTAGAAAAGAGTGACTTACGAAAATCGTAAATCTTGCGCAGACCACTCTATAAACCCTGGCGCGGCGATACTTCACTCACCGCCGCCATCACCCTCCACGGTGCGCGCCGCTGCAGCAGCACTTCGCCCACCAGCGCCTTCTCCCGTCACGACGCTCGCCACTGGCACCGGCGCTGGCACCCTCACCGCCGCTGCGCCAGAGTCTTCGCCCGCCGCGCCAGCCCTTCCCCTGCATAAAACATGGCATCTCCGTGGAAAAACGAAGAAACGCCCCATTGATGCAGGAAAAATGGCAAAATGAATCGATATGCAAAAATACACTCGTAAACAGCACGTGACACACAGGTAAGGAGCACTCATGGGCTTTTTCTCACGCGTGGAAAATAAAATGGAAGACACTATTGAAGGCGCCGCAGACAGAATGATTAGTGCGCCTATTTCACCTGTTCAGATTGCAAAACAGTGCGAAAAACAGATGAAGCGAAACAAGATGGTTGGCGCGGGCAAGCAAATTGCGCCAACGCTTTACACTGTTTTGGTAAACGAAGACGACGACCGCAGGCTTTTTGGCTATTACCCCACGTTGGCGGGCGAAACCGAAACGTATTTGGTTGCGCGCGCTCATGAAACGGGCTTGTCGCTTGACGGAAACCCGCTGGTGCGCTTTATTGCCGACCCTGCGCTTAAGCATGGCAAGTTTGACGTTATTGCCGAATGCGTTGCCTCGCCTATTATCTCGCGTTTGCGCGATGAGGAAATGGCACGCTATGGCTTTGACTCGCCTGCTGCACAAGGCGGGCGCGGGCAATGGCAAGCGCCGCAAGCGTCTTACGGAAACCAGGCATACGGGGCATATGGCGAAAACCCCTACGATTCGTACAACAATTACGATAATTACAACGCCTACACCTCGCGCGATGTAAACAATGGGGCGGGTGCCTACGGCGACTACAACGGTTACGATGAGTACGATAGCTACGACCCCAACAACTACACTCCAAGTGCTGATTATGGCGAAGTTGAGCCGTTTTCTTTAGATGACGAAAATGGCGCATGGGGTGGCGTGCAAAGTGGGCAAGACGCCCCGGCTGCAGGCGATTTCAGCGGGTTCGATGTAGACACCAGCGATGCCGGAATGGGCGCGGGCGCTGCCGCGGGCGCCGGAGCCGCAGCCGCCGCAGCCGCTGGCGCCGCCGCCGCAGGTACAGCAGCCGCCGGAGCAGGTGCAGCCGC
>CAVDDP010000312.1:0-2395 GCA_963607695.1 Hallerella sp. | reverse complement strand
CTTGCAAAGTGGCGCCTACCATTTTGGCGGGGGCGAAACGGTTACCGACCGCTAGCGTGCTGGTAGTGGAGCGGTAGTGGATTGCTGGTGGACCGCTAGAGCTATGAAGGAAGTTGTGGATATGGAGCATATGCAGGGCGAACAACCCCTTCCCCTTATTTCGGTGGTTGTGCCCGTGTATAAGGTGGAAAAGTACTTGGATCGCTGCGTTGAGTCGCTAACTGCGCAAACGTATGCGAATTTGGAGATTATCCTGGTGGACGACGGCTCGCCCGACGCGTGCCCGGCGCTTTGTGATGCGTGGGCGGCGCGCAGTGAGCAGGAGCGTGGCGGCAAGGCAATTCGCGTGGTGCATAAGCGCAATGGCGGCTTAAGCGATGCGCGCAATGCGGGTGTTTTGGCGGCACGTGGTGAATATATTGGCTTTGTGGACAGCGACGATTACGTGGCGCCCGATATGTATGAGGCGCTGCAGGCGCATTTGAGCGAGACGGGCGCCGATGTTGCCATTTGCGGTATTGCCGATGTGTATTCCGACCACACGGAAAACCCGGCGCAAATTATGCGCACGGTTATGACCAGCGAAGAAGTGGTCTCGGATATGCTGTTGAACAAAACACTTACCGTTTGTGTGCCTCCGCGTTTGTATCCGGCGTGGCTGTTACATAAGGTGCCGCAGCCGGTGGGCATGACGCACGAAGACTCGTGGACGGTGTGCGATTTCTTTACGAAAGTGAACAAGGTGGCGGTTGATACCACGCCGCGCTATTTTTACTGGCACGCGCAAGATACTATTACCACTAACCCCGCAACGCGGGCGCGGCAAGATTTGATTGACGCGTGGGAACACAACAGAGTGGTAGTGGAAAAGTACTTCCCGAATATTGTGAGCGACGTGATGTTTCGGTGCTATTGGGCGCATTTCGATGTGCTGGATGGCATGATTTTAAGCAACAGCCCTGATGAAGCGCGCAAGCAAGAGATTATTGCGTGGCTTAAAGCGCACAAGCGAGACATTTTGAAGCACCCCGCGGTGAACAAAAAGCGCAAGATTGCGCTGCGTGCGCTGTGCATGAGCGAGAAGCTGTACGCAAAGCTGGTGTTTGCGCAAAACGGCACGGTAAAGTACAACGAAGCGGGTGTTGCAGCTGCGGGCGCCGATGGTGATGCAGCGGCGCAGGATGCGGCGGCTGACTGTGGCGCTGCGGCGCCGGCTGGGGCAGCGGCGAGTGCTGCGGCGCCGGCTGGGGCAGCGGCGCCGGCGGAAAACGAAGCGGGTGTGAGCGCATGATTGGCTTCTTTCTTTCTTCCGTTCAGGATATGGGCGGCGCGGTGCGCGTAGCGGTATCGCTGGCAAACCGCTTATGCAACGATTACCCTGTTTGCATTATCGAGCGCACAGCGCATGAATCGGTGGCGTTTCCGCTGGATGAGCGCATTAAGGTGGTGTCGCTTGAATGCGGCGCACAGCGTTTTCGTCAGCAGTTCATGCAAGTGCGCAAACCGCTTGCCCGCGTGCTTAAGGAAAACAACATTAACGTGCTGTTTGGCATTTGTGTGGAAGAAAGCGCCATGGCACTTTTGCCGTGCCAAGCCGCAAAAACAAAGCTGGTGTTCTGTGACCACGGCGCTTTGATTAACCAGCTTGACGATAAAACCACCACGCTTCTGCGCAAAATTACGGCGAAACGCTGTGCGAAAGCAGTGGTGTTAACCAGCCAATCGGCGCAGGATTATCAGCGCCTTTTTCACATTCCGGCAGAAAAGTTGGAAGTTATTCCCAACTGGGTTCCCAATGAGCTTTTGCAGGGGGCGCCTGCGTGTAACGTGGAAGAAAAGTGCTTGCTGTGGGCAGGGCGCTTAGACCACGAAAAAGGCGTGGATCACCTGCTGGAAATTGCGAAGCGTGTGATGCCGGCGCACCCCGATTGGAGCTGGGATGTGTGGGGCGCCAGCGTTCTTGATGAAAACGGCAGTGGCTTTGACTTTGCGGCGGAACTTGAGGCGGCGGGTTTGAGCGCGCACGTGCATTTGCGCGGGTGCTATAAGCGCACACAGGATGTGTTTCCGCACTATTCTGTTGCCACGTTAACCTCGTATCGTGAGGGGCTGCCGGTTTTTCTGCTGGAGGCCATGGCATATGGCTTGCCGCTTTTGTCGTTTGATGTGGATACCGGCCCGCGTGACTTGATTATGCCTGGTGTAAACGGCTTTTTGGTAGAGCCCTTTGATTACGATCAGTACGCGCAGCGCTTGGGCAAGCTTATGGACGACGTTCAGCTGCGTCGTGATTTTTCGGCATCGTCCAAGCGCGCGGCGCAAAACTTTGGCGAGGATATGGTGTATCCGCGCTGGACGGCGCTCATTCGCGAGCTGGGCGGTGGCGAACCCGGCC
>CAVDDP010000311.1:0-2416 GCA_963607695.1 Hallerella sp. | reverse complement strand
ATACCACGAAAATCTTCGTGCGGAGTTCGCTCAACCCTTCGCCACCTTGCCCTATCATGCCCGAAAGTGAGAGACGGGGTGGCGGGGGGTTACCAAGCGAGTTCCGCACGAGCGATTTTTTGTGATATAAATGCGAAGCATTACAAAAAATCGCGAGCTCAGGACTGTCCGAGCGACTAACCCCCCGCCACCTTGACACCTAAATGTTACTGGTGCGAAGGGCAAGGTGACGGAGTTCGCTCAACCCTTCGCCATCTTGCCCTATAGGGCAGCGCCAAGCAGCCTCTTCCCGTGACTTCGCGTGTATTGGCGCTACTTCGTTGTATACTGGTTCGTTGCAATAAAAAGCAAACTTATTAGAGGAGGGCTCATATGTCCAAAGGAACGTACTCATTCACAACCCCTATTTATTACGTTAACGCAGCTCCGCATTTGGGAACCGCTTACACCACTATTGCCGCCGATGCCGTGGCGCGCTATCAGCGCATGAACGGCTACGACGTTGCGTTTGTTACCGGCATGGATGAACACGGGCAAAAAGTGGCAGATACCGCCGCAAGCAAAGGCATGACGCCGCAGGAATGGTGCGATTCTATGGAGCCCGCTTTTCGCGACGCGTGGGATATGCTTAACATTACCTACACCGATTTTGTGCGCACCACCGAGCCACGGCACGCCGAAACGGTGAAAAAGTTTTGGAACGATTTGTACGAAAAAGGCTACTTGTATAAAGGTTCATACGAGGGCTGGTACTGCGTTCATGAGGAAACGTATTACGCCGAGAGTGACTTATTGAAAAACGAAGAGGGCGAACTGGTGTGCCCCGATTGCAAACGCCCTGTTCAAAAGGCAAGTGGCGAGGAAAACTGGTTCTTTAAATTAAGCGATTTTGCCCAGCCGCTTCTGGATTTTTATGAGGAAAACCCTGATTTTATTCGCCCCGTTACGCGCAAAAATGAAATTGTGAGCTTTATTAAAAGCGGCTTGAAAGATTTGTCTATTAGCCGCTCCACGTTTGACTGGGGCGTTCCGCTGCCGTTTGACCAGGGGCATGTTGCCTACGTTTGGGCCGATGCACTTTTGGCGTACTTAACGGGCATTGGGTATGGGCAAGACGATACGCGCCCGGGAGAGTTTGAAGCGCGCTGGCCTATGCAGTACCACTTTGTGGGCAAAGACATCACGCGCTTTCACTGCGTTATTTGGCCGGCAATGCTTATGGCGGCTGGTATGCCGGTGACCCATACGGTTTTTGGTCATGGCTTTTTAATGGTTGGTGGCGAAAAAATGTCAAAGTCAAAGGGCAATGGCATTAAACCTGCCGATTTAGTTGCCATTTATGGCGTGGATGCGTATCGCTACTACTTCTTGTCTGACGTGCGCTTTGGTGCCGATGGCGGCATTTCTATTGAGCGCATGACGCAGGTGTACAACGCCGACCTTGCTAATACCTGGGGCAACTTATGCAGCCGCGTGCCAGGTATGAACTCCAAGTATTTTGATGGGAAAGTGCCCGAAGTGCCGGAAAGCACAAAGGCGCTTGTGCAGGAGAATCCGCTGCAGGAAATTGCTGAAAAGTTGTATGCAACGTACAACGAATGCATGACTCAGGTAGACTTTACCGGGGCTGTTTCTGCTGTTCAAGAGCTTGCGCATCGTGCGAATTTGTATATTGATGAAACGGAACCCTTCCGCATGGCAAAAGACCCTGAAAAGCAAGACCAGCTGGCAGCCGTAATGTATAACTTGCTGGAAGCTATTCGCATTATTGCGCTGTTCATGGCGCCGTTTATGCCAAACACCTCGGCTGAAGTGTACAAGCGCCTGGGCTTGGGAGACATTACTGCCATTACCGATATTGAAGCCGAAAGCGCTTGGGGGCAACTGCCTGCAGGCAATACGGTGGAAAAGGGCGAGGCGCTGTTCCCGCGTTTGGACGAAAAAGCTATTGAGCTGGATATATAGCGGCCTGCGCTGCGGCTTTTTGCGTTTGAGTAGCAGTTTGTGTAGCGGTTTGTGTAGCGGTAATAGGGAAGAATGCGTGTGCGTACATGCCTTTTGATTCGGAAGAACAGCAATTTTTTGATGCGCTTTTTCGGCAGCGGCGAAAGCATGGTGTGTATAGGCTGGTAGATGCGCCACATATGGAAAGCGCCATTGCCGATACGCATTGCCACCCGCATTTGTTGCCTAACCCTGCGTTGGCGTTTGCGCGCTGCGCCGTAAATGGCGTGAGCTTTTTATGCAACGTGGTAGATGTAGTGGAAGATGACCCTGCTACTCTTGAAAACGTGGATGCGTGGCTGGAAGACGCCAAGCAGGTGCTGAAGGAAATTGCACCCGCGGATGCAGGTGCGGGGGCAGGTGCTTCGGCGCAGGCCACGCCTGAGCTGGCAACTCAGGCCTCGGCACAGCC
>CAVDDP010000310.1:0-2422 GCA_963607695.1 Hallerella sp. | reverse complement strand
CTGTGCTCGGTGATAACCGGGCGAATGATAACCTCGCGAGGATCCTTCATTATGCGAGCACCTCCTGCATGCGAGCCAGTGCTTCAGAAGTCACAATGAGTTTCTTGTTATCCAAGAAATCATAGGTGTTCATGAAAGCAACGGGAATAACCATAACCTTCTTAATGTTGCGGAAGGACAAAAATGCGTTAATGTCGTCGTCGCCAATAAACACATTCACGCGACCTTCTGCACCCAATGCCTTCAGTGCTGCAACAGCAGCCTTGGTTGAAGGCTTTTCGAAGTCAAACTTGTCAACCACAATCAGTTCGCCATCGGCAAACTTTGCCGAAAGAGCAGAACGCATAGCCAACTTGACTTCCTTCTTGTTGACCTTCATCTCGTAGGAACGAGGATGCGGGCCAAACACAATGCCACCACCGGGCATTTGTGGGGCGCGGCTGGTACCCTGACGAGCATTGCCGGTGCCCTTCTGACGGAACGGCTTTTTGCCGCCGCCACGTACTTGACCACGAGTTAGGGTGTTGCTCGTGCCCTGACGCCAAGAAGCACGCTGTGCGCGTACAACCTGATGCATCACCGGCACGTTCGGCTCAATGCCGAACACGGAGTCAGCAAGCTCGGCTGAACCAGCGGCCTGACCCTTCGTGTCTTTGATCTCAATAGTTGCCATATTCAATAGCTCCTCAACTTGCTCGATAATTAAGCCATACGCACACGGACAATGCCGTCTTTTGCACCAGGTACAGCGCCCTTAACCAAAATCAGGTTCTGCTCTTCGTCCACGCGCATAACCTTCAGGTTCTTTACCGTAACGGTATCGCAACCCATGTGCCCTGGAAGGCGAACGCCTTTAAACACGCGGGAAGGAGTAGCGCACTGACCAATAGAACCGGGGGCGCGATGGAAGTGAGCACCGTGTCCGCCGGGGCCACCGCCAAAACCGTAGCGCTTAATAACGCCGGCAAAGCCTTTACCTTTGGAAACGCCCTGAACATCTACTGCTTTTGTATCGGCGAAAGCAGCAACGGTTTGGGTGTCACCCACGTTGTACTCAGAAGCATCTTCAACACGAACCTCACGCAGGTAGCGCACGGGTTCGGTTCCCAGCTTCTCAAAGTGACCACCGTAAGGCTTGTTAACCTTCTTCTCTTTGATAGCGCCAAAGCCCAATTGCACTGCCTCGTAACCATCGGTTGCGGTGGTTTTAATCTGGCAAACCTTGTTGGGTTCAGCCTGGATAACCGTAACGGGAATCAAGTTGTCGTTTTCATCCCAAATTTGGGTCATGCCAATTTTCTTACCGTAAATTGCGTTAATCATATCAGCACCCCCTACAGCTTGATCTCAATGTCAACACCAGCGGGAAGATCAAGACGCATCAATGAGTCAACCGTGTTAGACGTTGGCTCCAAAATGTCAATCAAGCGCTTGTGTGTGCGCATCTCGAACTGCTCGCGAGAGTCCTTGTTCACGTGTGGCGAACGAATAACGCAATACATGTTGCGCTCCGTAGGCAGCGGAATAGGACCGGAAACTTTTGCGCCCGTCTTTTGAGCGGTATCAACAATGAGCTTGGTGGATTGATCCACAATCTCATGGTCGTAGCCCTTAAGGCGGATGCGAATCTTTTGATTAGCCACTTACCTTACCTCCATTTATAGTGGGCAAACGCCTTATGCGTTCGCACCAGCCTTGCTGATAATTTCTTCCTGAATATTTTTAGGAACTGGCTCGTAAGAGTCAAACTGCATGGTGTATGAAGCCCTGCCCTGAGTACCAGAACGAAGATCGGTTGCATAACCAAACATGTTGCTCAGCGGAACCTTAGCGGAAACAATTGCAGCGTTGCCGCGTTTATCCTGACCTTGAATCAAACCACGACGAGAAGGAATGTCGCCCATAACGAAGCCAATGTACTCTTCAGGAGTTTCAACTTCTACTGCCATCATGGGTTCCAAAATCACGGATGCGCCCTTCTTCAAAGCATCTTTGATAGCCATAGAACCAGCAATCTTGAATGCTGCTTCAGAAGAGTCAACTTCGTGGTAAGAACCGTCGATAAGCTCTACGCGAACATCTTCCACAGGGTAACCTGCCAAAACGCCAGAGTTAAGCGCTTCTTGAATACCCTTGTCAATGGAAGGAATGTACTCTTTGGGAACAACACCGCCCACAATCTTGTTCTCAAAGGAGTAGCCCTCGCCCGGCTCGGTGGGATACATGTTAATAACAGCATGACCGTACTGACCACGACCACCAGACTGGCGAACGAACTTGCCCTCGGCGCCCATAACGGGTTTCGTAGCAGATTCGCGGTAAGCAACCTGAGGTTTGCCAACGTTTGCTTCAACTTTGAATTCGCGCAGCAAACGGTCAATAATGATTTCCAGGTGCAACTCGCCCATGCCAGCAATAATGG
>CAVDDP010000309.1:0-2425 GCA_963607695.1 Hallerella sp. | reverse complement strand
CACTCACAGCAGACATGCTGAACGGTTCAGAGCAAAGCATGTGGAAAGATGACACCACCGGCATTAACGCATACGATGGTGTGAACTACCCCGTGCTGTATTACCAGGTGGATGACTTTAACCCCAACCTAACCTACACCATTACCACGCAAAACCCGGAAGAGGGCGGTACGTTTACGGCAAGTGCTACCAGTGCTCCGTATGCAACGGTTATTACGTTAAGCTGCACGCCCATTGCTGGCTACACCATTGACCACTATGAGGTAAACGGAAAAACCATTACGGGCAATTCCTTTGCGGTAGAGGGAGATTCGGTGGTAACGGCAGTATTCCGTGAGCTTACCTCTGCCACGTTTACCCTTACGAACAGCGATGAGCTTGATTACACGCTTACCGCCACGAAAACAGGCGTTATCTTTGAAGATGGTTACACCGTTACGGTAAGCGATTACCCTGTTACAAGTGGCGATACGGTGTATGAGGGCGACGTGATTACCTATAGCGCTACCATCAAAGAAGGTGCGGTACCACCAAAAAACACTGAAGGGGAAAAGGATCCAAACAAGTACTACACCGGCGAATTTTCGTATAAGACCTTCTATTCAAATACTAGTGCTGTTTCTGAATCTTCGCCTTACGTTATAAAAGAGAGCTATACCGTAACCAGTACCGATGTTGCGCTAAAGGCTGCTGTTTCTAACGCGAAATCTACGTATAAAAACTGGGCAAGCGAAGCAGATACCAGCTGGTACGATGAAGAAAACCTACAGGCCAATTACACCATAACTACCGCAGAGCAACTTGCGGGCCTTGCGGTGCTGGTAAATAATGATGAAACCTTTAAAGGCGTTACGTTTACGCTTGGCAACAACATTTCTCTTGAGAATACCGATGGCACCACAGGCGTGCGCAATTGGACTCCTATTGCCTACGATGAAACCGATGCGTTTAAGGGCACATTCGATGGTAACGGGTACAGCATTACGAATATGACCATTAACAATGGCGTTTCAGGAAGCATCAATCTTTTGCGCGGCTTGTTTGGTTCCCTTGATGGCGCCACGGTGAAAAACCTTACCGTGAGCGGCTCAATAACAGGCGCTGCGGGAAATACCTGCGGTGGCTTAGCGGCACTTGCCACCGGCGCGAGCCACATTACCGATTGTACGGTGAATGTTGATATAACCAACGAAAGCACCACAACCGGTGGTGTTGTTGGCAAGATTACGGGCGCAAGCGAAGATTCAAGCGCAAATACCACTTCTAGCACAGAATTGGATGCCAGTGAAACTGCTGGTGAAGGTACCAACGGAGCGCTTATTGCAAGCTGCCGGGTGAATGCTGCTATAAGCGCAGATGGTTCCAGCAACACGGGAGTAGGTGGTATTGTTGGTGAAGCGAACTACGCAAGCATTACGAACTGTTTCATGCAAGGCTCCGTTCAATCGAATACGGGAAATTCGACAAGCAAAAACAATGTTGGTGGCATTGTAGGCAGGGGTAGTGCCATAACGATAACGGGTTGTGCCAATACTGCCGCTGTTTCAAGCACTATAACCTCAAGCTATCTTGGTGGCATTGTGGGTTATATAGATGCAACAAGCCAAGATAAAACCTCTTCTGTTTCTTCTTGCGTAAACCAGGGAACTATTTCTGGCAGTGCTGCTTATGCAGCAGGCATTGTGGGAGATGTTCAAGGTGGGTGCACCATAGAGAATTGCGCTTCAGTAGCAAGCGTCTCTTCAGATAAAACGGAAACGGCGGCTTATGCGGCAGGTATTGCCGGCTACGTGACAAACGATGCTAAAACAACCGACACTACGCTTGCGCTAGTGATAAATAATTGCTATACAGCCGGCTCTTTGAGTGCGAAAAATACTGCTGCATTGGTGGGTTATTACGTGAATGGTGTGATTACTACTACCAACGATTACTACGCAAGCGATACTGCCACCAAGGCTTACGCGAAAAAGGGTAGTGCATCAAAAGCGCCTTCAACGCCTACCGCTACCAGCAAAACCACCGATGAGCTCAAAGCGCTTGCCACCACGTTGGGTGAAGAATGGAGCGCCGATACCATAGGCCTGAACAGCGGATACCCCGTACCTGTTGTTTCTCGCAGCGCGCTTCTGTTAGGGCAACGCCCACAGGGTGTGGCGCAGGGTGATGCCAACATGAACGGCTCCATTAACATTGTGGATGCTCAAATTGCCTATGACATTGCAAAAGGTTTATATCAGGATGACTCGCAATACCTGCAGCGTTATGCGCTTGCAGAAGTGAATGGTGACACCTATGTTGATGCCACCGACGCCTTCGCCATTCAGTACTATGTCCATTACGGCGTTTTTACAAACGCCGTAATTGCTTGACGCTGCGAAGCGCCTAGGCGCGCCATTTCACCCTTTTACGCTCCACGTCACGG
>CAVDDP010000308.1:0-2427 GCA_963607695.1 Hallerella sp. | reverse complement strand
CTTCAAGAGGCAGAAACCTTTAAGGTTCCTGCCTCTTGAAGAATCCAACCTTCTTGCGTGGTTGTGCCTGTACCTGCACCAGCGCTGGCGCTGGTGCTTGAACTTGATGCCGTGCTGGAACACCCGCAGGTGCCGGCAACTACTCCTGCACTTGCTACCAGCCCTGCTAAAAGGGCAGTTCTTCGGGTGCATGGTTTGGCAAGAAAACGTGCTGAAGCTTGATTAAAGGATGAGCGAGAGGGAGGGGTGCTCATGGTGTGTTCTCCTTTTGGCGTAAGGCAATTATTCCAATGAGAATTGTTATCCTGGAAGAATAACACAAGGGCGTGAACAGGGGATGGGCGGGTGTTCATTTTTTCTGCGAAAAATGTTCACGGCTCCGCCCCCTGTTCACCCCCCCCATTCGCACAAAAGGGCTGCACCGAAAGATGCAGCCCTCTCTTTTGGGTAACAAAGTTATGTTTGCCAAAAAACTACTTCGTAGAAACGCCCACTGTTTTCTTCAACACAAAAAGCGAGGCGATAACAAGCAATGTGCCAATGATTAAGCAAATCACAAAGTTCTGTACAAAGCCTGCAATAATGAAGCATACAAACGAAATTGAGCCCACGGTAATAACGTAGGGAAGCTGGGTGGAAACATGCTCAATGTGGTTGCAGTTTGCGCCCGCGCTTGCCATAACGGTGGTGTCGGAAATGGGCGAGCAGTGATCGCCTGCAACCGCGCCTGCCAGGCAAGCAGAAATACCAATGGTGAGCAGGGTGGATTCCGCCGAGAAAATAGGAAGCACAATAGGAATCAAAATGCCAAAGGTGCCCCAGCTGGTGCCGGTTGCAAATGCCAAGCCCCAGGCAACCAAAAAGATAATAGCTGGCAGCAACGCATAAAGGCTGGCAGCAGCGCCTTCCATAAGGCTTGCCACAAATACGTCGGCGCCCAAGCCGTTTGTCATGCTCTTCAGTGTTACAGCAAACGTTAGAATCAAAATGGCAGGAACCATTGCTTCAAAGCCTTTGGTCATGCTTTCCATGGCGTCTTTAAAGGAAATAACGCGACGGCAAATCAAATAGATAAAGGTAAACACTAATGCAATAAGCGAGCCCCACGGCAAGCCTACAAAAGCGTCGGTGTCACCAAATGAAGCAATAATGTCGCCCTTGTTGGCGCTTTCTGCATCCCAAAAACCGCCCACAAACAGCAGGCCACACACGCACATGATAATCAAAAACACAATGGGAATAAGCATGTCCCACAGCGTTGCCTTTGAGTTCTCAACCGCTTCGTCGTTACCCAAAGAGCCCAGGTCACCATCCTGATATGCCGCAAGTTCCGACTTTGCCATGGGGCCATAATCAAAGCCCATAACGGTAATCACAATAATGAACACAATGGTTAAAAGTGAATAGAAGTTAAACGGAATAGCGCTAATGAAAAGCTCAATACCGCTTACGTTGGGAAGGTCTTGCGCTACGCCTGAAACAGCAGCGGCCCATGAAGAAACAGGAGCAATCATGCAAATGGGGGCGGCAGTAGCATCAATCAGGTATGCCAGCTTTGCGCGTGAGATTTTCTGCTCGTCGGTTACGGGGCGCATAACAGAGCCAACCGTTAAGCAGTTAAAATAGTCGTCAATAAAAATAAGCACGCCCAAAACAAAAGTGGCAAGGCTTGCGCCAATGCGGCTTTTCACGTGTTTTCCTGCCCATTTACCAAATGCATTCGCAGCGCCCGTGGAATTTACCAGCGCCACCATAATGCCAAGCATCACTAAGAATATGAAGATGCCGGCGTTATCGGCCACGGCAGGAATAAGGCCGGTGGTAATAACGTCTTCGCCTTCTCCAAACGAGCCACTCACAATGGCGGTAACCGTTGCAACAGGGTCAAACCCGGTAAGAAGCAAAGCTCCTACCAAAATGCCAATAAACAAAGAACTAAACGTTTCTTTGGTGATAAGTGCCAAGACAATGGCAACAATGGGGGGCACTAATGCCCAAAATGTATTAACGAACACCGTATTTCCCTTTCTTTTGGGGAAGAGCCTTGCAGCTTTGCGTTTATTGCTTGCTGTATGTCACGGCTCATCAAAGGGACGGTGCGTTAATTCCTTTGACCATACCATGACAGCTCTCCGCGTTTTTCTTTGCGACAGTGAACAGGGTATTTCCCTGAACCCCAGGATTACGTGCACGGGAATGCAGTGCAACCCTTCGGCGAACGTCCCTTTCCCTTCCTGTGTACCCGCGCAGGTGGTGAAGGTACTTATGGCGCTCGCGCCTCCGTCATGTATCTATCTGCGCATTATAGCGAATGGCAAGCGCGGTGCAACGTAATAGTTACACTGATTTAACGAACGGCGTAACAATTGCGCTGTTCTGCCGAACGGCGTAACAATTCCGCCGTTCTGCCGAACGACGGAAGTACTC
>CAVDDP010000307.1:0-2438 GCA_963607695.1 Hallerella sp. | reverse complement strand
AGCTTACGCTTTGCGATTTTTTCAGGTTGTACGCATAGAACTCTTCCAATTCTCGCTGGTCAGGCGGCAAGAAAGGCCCATCAACGTTATACACAAGGTCTATTTGAAGCTCAGGATTTACCCCGTAGCCCAGCGCATTCAGCTCGCGCAATTGCTCAATTATTTTGTCAAACGCACCTTTACCGCGCTGCACATCACAATAACTTTCATCGTAATACGGAAGCGAGGTCACAATCTTAACTTTGTTTTTCGCATACACTTCTTTGAAGTGTGCATACTTCTTTTGCCCTAGAATAACCAGGTTGCTACGAACTATCACCTGGTCTGCAATTTTGCACGCTTCCCCTATAAACCACTCAAGGTGAGGGTTCATTTCCGGGGAGCCGCCCGTAATATCCATAACAGAGAAGCCGCCTGTTTTGAACGCGGCAAGGCAATCCTCCAGCGTTTCTTTTGACATGCATTCTGTGCGCTTAGGCCCGCACTCCAAATAGCAGTGGTTGCACGCCAAATTGCAGGTATAGCACACGTTTATTTGCATGGTTTGCATGCGGGAGCTGCGCAGTAAATCCTGGTCATGAACGCGCGTGTCAAACGGCTGAATGGCAAGCTTTTCACATTCCTGCTCAAGCGCAGCAAGCGTGATTGTTTCCTTGGAAAGCATAAGATCAAGCCCGCGTTGTGCCTGCTCGTAATTAAAAGGTCCCACGTGCTCTTGCGGCTTGCTTATAGCAAAGTGCGGCGCATAGCGGCTTTCCGAAAGAAGCGTTGCCATGTTGGAACTAATGGCGCATTTTCTTCCCTTAATAAGCCTAATTTCGCTGGTCAGGTCAAAGTAGCGCGTGTTTTCCGGCATGGTTCCCAAATACGTTGCGTACTGGCCGTAGTTTTCTTCCCTATCTTCAAAATTGCCCGATTTAACAGCGCGCAGCGTGTAGCTATAAAACGTTGCAAAACCCAGCTTTGTGGCAATGCGGAAGTCTCCAATGTGAAGCTCTTCCTTTTGCACCACGTAGTAGGTTTGCACGCCGTATTCTTTAAGCATGCGACGGAAGTCTTCAATATAGAGCGCGCCAGAAAGGCACTCCCCGCGCAAAATGGGGTCATCATAAAAGCCTTCGGGCACACGCCGGTCGCAGAACACGTCGGAGAAGAAAAGCTCTCCGCCTGGTTTCAGTACGCGGAACACTTCGGCAAAAAGCTGCTCTTTAAAAGGGGAAAGATTGATAACGCAATTAGAAATTACCACGTCTATGCTGTTATCTTCTATCATGTTCATGTCTTCAATGAAGCCTTCAATGAACTCAACGTTAGACGTTTTGTAGCCAAAACGCTTCATTTGGGCATCTTCATAGCGGCGGGCAAACTCAAGCTGCGAGCGAGACATGTCAATGCCAATAACACGGCCGTGCTCGCCCACCAGCTGGCTTGCAACATACACATCGCGCCCCGTGCCGCAGCCCAGGTCAAGCACGGTTGCGCCCTCCAAGGCGCATGGAAGCGGCGAGCCGCAGCCATAGAAATGCGCAATGATTTCGTCTTCAATATTTCTAAGCGCGTCAATTACATATTTTGGTGGAGCCGCACTTGCACAAGCACAGGCATCGGTGCTTAAATCGTCACTTTTGCGCAGTATTTCTTCGTAATAACGGCGAACTTCTTCGCGAATTTTTTCATCTTTGCTGTTCACGCTAGCGTCCTTCATCGCCCATGCCAAAGCATTCCGTAAAGAATACCTGAACGTCCAAATTGTACTTTTCACACACGTCATCAAGCGCATCATCCACAAGGCGTGCCAAAGGGCGCGACTCACACACGGCGCGCGCGTTGATAATCATCGACATCTTTTTGTGGTCGCGGATAAACAAATTGGTGTGTTCGATGTCGTAATCCACGCCAATGAGCGAGCATTTGTTGAAGTCGCCCGCGCCCGCGCTTGCAAACGTTTTCAGGTGCGGCACATTGCGCTTCTTTTCAATTAAGCCCATGCGAATGCCTTCAATAAGGTCATCAATAACGGCATTGCAATCAATCTTTTTGTCATCAAGCGTTTTGAAGAACATGCGGCGGTTGTACCAGGTAAGCTTTGTTTCTGCCTGGGTGAATTTTTCGTCATCACGCACCGAGAAATTTTTCAGCGCGCTGGTATGCGTGGTAATAAATTCTGCCAGCTCCGCAATGCCTGTTTTCTCAAGTGCCGAAATGGAAAGCACCGGAATATCGGGGCACGCTTCCTTCAAAAACGCTACGTCGTAGTCAATTTCTTCCTGGGTAAGCAGGTCAATCTTATTCAGTACAATCAGGTCGGCCTCTTCAAGCTGGAGTTTCATAAGATACACCAGTTCTTCTGGCAAATGAATGTCTGCCTTTTCGGGAAGAAGCATGCGAAGACGTTCCGGGTCTACAATCACGCAAAACGGCGCGAGCGTAATCCAGTC